>JANOAP010000229.1:0-6999 GCA_031411175.1 Rhodoferax sp.
TCGAACACACGCTCGAAACCACCCACAATCAGGCGCTTGAGGTACAGCTCGGGCGCAATCCGCAGAAACATTTCCTGGTCCAGCGCGTTGTGGTGTGTCTTGAAAGGTTTGGCATTGGCGCCGCCGGGAATCGGGTGCAGCATGGGTGTTTCGACTTCCAGGAACTCGTGGCCCACCATGAACTCGCGCAGGGCGCTCACGGCCTTGCTGCGCGCCACAAACCGTTTGCGGGCTGACTCGTCGGTCATCAAGTCCACATAACGCTGGCGGTACTTGGTTTCCTGGTCGGCCATGCCGTGAAACTTGTCGGGCATGGGGCGCAGGCTCTTGGTGAGCAGGCGCACCTTGGTGGCGTGGATGGACAGCTCGCCTGTGCGGGTTTTGAAAACCTTGCCCTCGGCCGCCACGATGTCGCCCAGGTCCCAGTGCTTGAAGCTGGCGTACAGGGCGTCGCCAATGTCTTCGCCTTTCACATAGATCTGGACGCGCCCGCCGGTGGGGCCAAACGACGCGTCCTGAAGCGTGCAGAAGCTGGCCTTGCCCATCACCCGCTTGAGCATCATGCGGCCAGCCACGGCAGTGGTCAAATTCAGCGCAGCCAGCTCTTCGCTAGAGGTATCCGCATAAGACGCAAACAGGTCGGCCGCCCGGTGTGTCGGTTTGAAGTCATTGGGGAAAGCTACGCCCTGGCCATCCTGCTGTTGCTGGCGGATGGCCTTGAGTTTTTCACGGCGCTCCAGGATGAGCTGGTTTTCGTCCAGCACGGGGGCGCTGACAGGAGTGGCTGCAGGGGTTGTATTTGTTTCGGACATCCCCTGATTTTAAAGGCCCATCTGGTGGTGGGCGTCGGGCGCTATCATCCCCTCATCATTTGACGCGAAACCATGCTCTACCAGATCATTTCCCTCTTGCTTGAAGTGGCCGTTGGCCTGGTAGCGGGGGCCTGCCTGCTGCGCTTGTACATGCAGTACCAGCGCATTCCCCTGTCGGCACGCTCGGGCAACCCACTGGGCGGTTTTGTGTTTGCGCTGACCGACTGGATCGTGTTGCCGCTGCGCAAGCTGATTCCGGCGGCGGGGCGGTGGGACCTGTCCAGCCTGGTGGCTGTTTTTCTGCTGGAGGTGTTCCAGTTCTCGTGTTTATGGCTGCTGGGCGCACTGGGCGGTGGATTCCTGACCATCCCCATACTGGCCGCCTTCGGTGTGGTGCGTTTGGCGCTGTCAGGCATGACGGGCTTGATCATTGTGTATGCCGTGTTGTCGTGGGTGCAAACCCGCTCAGTGTTGTCTGACGTGATTGAGCGGCTCTGCGCACCGCCGCTGATCCCCATTCGCAAGCTGGTGCCCCTGGTCGGCGGCGTGGATTTGTCGCCGCTGGTGCTGCTGGTGTTGCTACAGGTGGCCGCGATTGTGCTGGGGGCTATTCAGGGCGCGGTGCTGCTTTAACGTTTGCCGTTGCAGGTATTCGCTGGGGCTGCCCGGTTGAACCACAGAGCCTTCTCGCCGACATTATCAGGCGCTGACCATGGAATCTCCCGATAAGCCGATGCATTTCGGGTCTTTGAACGTGCTTGATTTGCCAGCGGGCATGACGTAGGGCATGTGCCCCCTTTGTTTGCTGGAATGTGGCAAACTTGCGCGGACGCTATCGCACTACGCAAGCCAGCATTCGAGGGGGTTTCAGAGGGGGAAAAAGAAAAGGCCGCACGTCTTTGGAACGATGCGGCCTTGTAAATGGTGCCCGGGGCCGGAATCGAACCGGCACGCCTTGCGGCGCGGGATTTTGAGTCCCGTGCGTCTACCAATTCCACCACCCGGGCGACGCTGTGTCCAGCCCCAAATTATGGCACAGTGTGAGCTATGAAATATCCTACGATTGAAGACGCGGTCGGAAAGACCCCGATTGCTTCCTTGCAGCGCATAGGCGCTGCCGACAATGCCGCGCGCGGCAACATCATTCTGGGCAAGCTGGAAGGCAACAACCCTGCGGGGTCGGTCAAGGACCGGCCTGCGCTGTCAATGATTGCGCGGGCGCAGGAGCGCGGCGAGATCAAGCCGGGCGACACGCTGATAGAAGCCACATCGGGCAACACCGGAATTGCCTTGGCCATGTCCGCCGCCATCAAGGGCTACCACATGATTTTGATCATGCCGGAGGACTTGTCGATTGAGCGTGTGCAGACCATGAAGGCGTTTGGTGCCGAGCTCATTCTCACGCCCAAGAGTGGAGGCATGGAGTACGCGCGGGACCTGGCCGACCAGATGGTGGCGCAGGGCAAGGGCCGCGTGCTGGACCAGTTCGCCAATGCTGACAACCCGCGTGCACACTACGAGACCACCGGGCCTGAACTGTGGGAGCAGACGGGCGGGCGCATTACCCACTTCGTGAGCGCCATGGGCACGACCGGCACCATCACCGGGGTGTCGAAATACCTGAAGGAAAAGAACCCGGCCATCCGGATCATTGGGGCACAGCCGTCTGAGGGGTCACGCATTCCGGGCATCCGCAAATGGCCGACCGAGTACCTCCCCAAAATTTATGACCCTGCCAATGTGGATGAGCTGATGTACGTGAGCCAGGCCGACGCTGAAGACATGGCCCGTCGGCTGGCGCGTGAGGAGGGCATCTTCGGCGGCATCTCGGCAGCGGGTGCCTGCTGGGTTGCGCAGGAGATTGGCAAGCGCGAGAAAGACGCCACCATCGTCTTCGTCGTCTGCGACCGGGGCGACCGCTACCTGTCTACCGGCGTGTTCCCCGCCTGATCCGGACACCATCATGACCCTTAAATTTTGCCCTCAATGCGCCACACCCCTGGAGCTGATTTCGAGCCTGGAGGA
Source organism: Rhodoferax sp. (assembly GCA_031411175.1). Taxonomy (GTDB): domain Bacteria; phylum Pseudomonadota; class Gammaproteobacteria; order Burkholderiales; family Burkholderiaceae_C; genus JANYCG01. The sequence continues at coordinate 2,838 of JANOAP010000229.1, forward strand.
TGGCGGTGCCAAAGAACGTCTGCGATGCGTGGCCTGCGGCTACACCCACTGGAACAACCCGGTGCCGGTGCTGGCGGCCGTCATTGAGTACAACGGCCAGATTCTGCTGGCGCGCAATGCGGCCTGGCCAGGCAAGATGTACGCGCTGATTACCGGTTTCATGGAAGCAGGGGAGACGCCCACGGATGGTATCGAGCGCGAGATTGCCGAAGAAACATCGTTGACGACGCACTCACTGGACCTCATTGGCGTGTACGACTTCCAGCGCATGAACCAGATCATCATTGCCTACCACGCGGTGTGCAGTGGCGAGGTCAAGCTGTCGCCCGAGCTAGTGGATTACAAGCTGTACGCGCCTGAATCGGTCAAATGCTGGCCAGCGGGCCCGGGCTACGCGTTGGCTGACTGGCTGAAGTCACGCGGGCACGAGCCCCAGTTTGTGGAATGGTCGCGCCGTGCCTGAGCACAAATTGCTTAAAATTCCGGCAACCCAAGGAAATTGAATGAACATCGACAAAGAACTTGATACCCGCGGCCTGAACTGCCCGCTGCCCATTTTGAAGGCCAAGAAGGCGTTGTCAGACATGGAAAGCGGCCAGACGCTGCGCGTGGTGGCCACCGATGCAGGCTCGGTGCGTGATTTTCAGGCGTTTGCGCGTCAGACCGGCAACGAGCTGGTGGAGCAGCAGACGGCGGGTGCCGACTTCATTCACGTGATGCGCCGCCGCTAAACAAATTGCAGAGCGCCGTGCCAGTGCACGCGCTCGCGGTGCGTACGGTCGCTCAGGCGCCCTGACGCCACTGCGCTTCGACCATTTTTTCGGTTCGGCGCAGGTGTTTTTCCATCAGGGCGCAAGCTTTATCAGGGTTTCGGGCCAGCGCAGCCTTCATGATGGCCTCATGCTCTTTTTCCACATCGCGCAGCAGCACGGCTGACGGCGTCACATGAAACAGCCTCACGCGCCGGTAGCGTTCTGAATGCTCCATTAATTGCGTGTGCAGGCGAAGCATCCACGGTGACCCGCAAGCGGCCACCACCGCGTGGTGAAAGTCGCGGTGCCGCGCCTCCCAGTTGTTGGCTATATCTACGTCTTCAGCGTCTGCAGGTAAGGGCGCGCGTGCAAGCCGGTGGAATGCGGCCATCATGTCGGCCTCCCAGTCGGCATCGCCATGCGCAATCGCATCCCGCATGGCCAGCGCTTCAATGCGCTCGCGCGTTCGGGTGACATCATGCAACTCGTGCAGTGAGATCGAGGCGACTGAAAACCCGCGTTGACCCTCTGCGACAACCAGGCCCTCGCTGGCCAGGCGCATCAGTGCCTCACGCACCGGACTCATGCCCAGCCCATAGCGCAACTGGATTTCACCCAGGCGCAAACGGGAACCGGGCGACAGACGGCCAGCGAGCAAGTCTTCTCGCATGGCTTTGTAGGCCTGATCGGCCAGAGTTTTCTCTGTTTGCCGTGGGTTTGTTTCACCCATGAATGCATATTTCAGGTTTGCCATGCCGAAAATATAACACTGAGAATTTATATTGACTAAATAAATTTATAAATTTAAACTGACTTTGCCTTTTATCAAAACCTGTCGATCTGACCATTAACCCCTCACTTTTCCTGTTTGAAGGAGCCACCCCATGATTGCGCGCAGAACCAGCCTCGCCCTTGCTACCTTTGCCACGCTTGCAGCTTTCGGCTTTGCCGGAAGCGTTGCAGCGCAGGCCTATCCCAGCAAGCAGATCAATGTGGTGGTGTCCTTCCCGCCTGGCGGCGACACTGACGCCCTGGCGCGCGTGTTCGCCGAAAAGCTGGCCGCGCGCGTAGGGCAATCCGTCATTGTGGAAAACAAGACCGGCGCCAGTGGCACCATCGGTAACTCGTATGTAGCCAAGGCCAACCCGGATGGCTACACCCTGCTGTTTACGCCCAACACCATGGCCACAGCGCCGCTGGTGCTCAAGCCCGGCGCGGGCGCAGTGTATGACCCCTTGACGGACTTCACACCCATCATCCTGGCAGGCACTCAGTCGCTGTTTCTGGTGACCACCACTGCGAGTGGTGTCACCAACGTCAAAGACCTGGTCAGCGCGGCAAAGGCGGGCAAAGTCACTACCTACGCCAGCCCGGGCAGCGGCTCGCCCATGCACATCCTGGGTGAAATGTTCAACAAGGCAGCCGACACCAAGATCACCCAGGTGCCCTACAGGGGCAGCGGCCCGGCCATTGTTGATTTGGTGGGCGGTCATATTCCCATGATGTACACCACACTGGGCCCGGTGGCACAGCACATTGCCTCGGGCAAGCTGGTCAACATTGGTGTGGCCGACGCAAAGCGCTCGCCGCTCCAGCCCAATGTGCCCACTCTGGCCGAAGGCGGTGTGAAAGACGTGGAGGTGGGTGCCTGGCAGGGCTTCATGGGACCCAAGGGCATGCCCGCCGACGTAGTGCGCACGCTCAATGGCCATTTCAATGAAATCCTCAAGATGCCTGATGTGGCTTCGCGCATGACGGCGCTGGCACTCATTCCTGCCGGTGGCGACCCGTCTGCCCTGACGCGAGCCGTGGCTGACAACCACACCCGGTTTGGCAAAGTCATCAAGGAAGCGGGTATCCAGGTCGAGTGACCATCCCGTCCGTCCCGTGGCGCGCTGGGCGGCCTGAACCTGTAAAAGAAAAACACGCCATGCTGGCAAGAGACATCGTCGATCCCGACTTGCAGCCGCCCATGCCATTTCAGGCGGCGGACGACTATGCCCAGACCGTCATGGCCTGGGCGCAGGAGCCGCTGCCCGATTCGGTGCAGGTAACGCGCGATGTGCCTTATGGTCCGCACCGCCTGCAGCGCTACAACGTGTTTGCGCCTAGTGGCGCAACCCACGCGCCCGTGCTGGTGTTCTGGCATGGCGGAGGCTGGACGAATGGCTACCGCGACTACCAGACCTTCATGGCACCGCATGTCACGGCACTGGGCATGGTCATGGTGGCGCCGTCTTACCGGCTCACGCCCGAAAGCCCGCTGCCATGTGCCCATGAAGATGGCATGGTGATGCTGGCAGATTTGCAACGCCGTTTGCCGCGCTGGGGCGGGGCACCTGACCACGTCTACCTGGCCGGGCACTCCGCCGGTGGTCATCTGGCGGCACTGGCTGCGGTGCGGGTCGCGGATCGCGCTGCTGCCGGGCTTCGCCCGGACATGATCCGCGGCTGCCTGCCCATCAGCGGCATCATGGACATGCATGAGCCCAACCCGGTCGCGGGCAGCCTTGAAGAGCGCGTTTACACCACCGTGCTGAAGGGCCGGGACCCGGTGAATGACACGGTGCAAAGCCCGTTGTTCTGGACGGCAGGTAACACAGTGCCTTTTGCGCTGACCTATGGTGAAAACGACAGCGCACGCGTGATCAAGTCCAACCAGCGCATGTTTGCCATGCTTTCGGCGCAGACAGCACCTGTGAGCTGCGTCATGGAAACCGGGCGCGATCATTTTCAGACCCACACGGCGCTGCGCAGTGCTGCTGACAACTGGTATCAGCGGCTGGCGGCCATGGTTGCTCATTATTCACCGCCGTCATCTTTATCACCTTCTCTACCTTCGAGATAAATGCCATGAAACAAGTCATCGACGTCGGCCTGCCACCCTTGAAACAGCCGTTTTCATGGATGGTGCGGTCTGGCGGCGTGTTGTACACCGCGCATGGCCCGGTGCGTCCCGACGGAACCATCGACACCGGCCCCATCGAGCAGCAGGCCCGGCTCACATTTGCCAATCTCAAGCGCGCGGTGGAGGCGGGTGGCAGCACGATGGACGACGTGGCGCAGGTGCTGATTTACATGACGGACGTGGCCGACATGCCGGTCATTGATCAGGTGTACCGAGAGTTCTTCCAGCCGCCCTACCCGAACCGCTCCAGCGCGGGTGTGGCGCTGGTGGTGCCCGGCATGAAGATCGAGGTGGTGGCCTACGTGGTGTCAGGCAACACGGCTGGTACGGGTGCTTGAGGGGCCGGGTGCCCTGCGCAGGTCAAGGAGGAGCCCGCGCAGCGGGCGGGGGACACGAAGCAGGGCATCCGGCCCCTCAAGTGCCCGTACCGGCCGTGTTGCCTGGCACCACGTAGGCCACCACCTCGATCTTCATGCCGGGCACCACCAGCGCCACACCCGCG
>JANOAP010000230.1:0-2912 GCA_031411175.1 Rhodoferax sp.
CTCAAAAAATCGCCAAGCGAAAGCTTGACCGATTTTTCGACCTCGCGTGTGCTTTCACTTCAAAACCGCAGCGCATTGCCCGGTCGCCGCGCGGTGATCAAAACCCAACCGCGCTGACTCAATTCAGGCACCCTTAGACACATGCGCCGCAGCAAACGCCACATACCAATCCAGACACCCCGGATTAGCCATGGCCTCCTTGTTGATGATCTTCTCAATCGGCTGCCCCAGCATCAGCTTCTTGATGGGCAGCTCCTGCTTCTTGCCTGACAGCGTGCGCGGAATTTCGGCTACATGGAAGATGTCGTTGGGCAAAAAGCGTGGTGACAACGCCGTGCGGATGGCCCCATTGAGCTTGCCGCGCATCGCATCGTCCAGCACCATGCCCTCACGCAACACCACAAACAGAGGCATGTAGCTTTCGCGGCCCAGATATTCCAGATCGACCACCATCGAGTCCAGCACTTCGGGCAAGGCTTCCACCGCGCTGTACAGCTCGCTGGTGCCCATGCGCAGGCCATAGCGGTTGATGGTGGCGTCGCTGCGGCCATAGATGATGCAGCCACCGTGGTCGTTCACCTTGAGCCAGTCGCCGTGACGCCAGGGCGCAGGTTTGCCATCCCTGGCCGGGTACATGTCGAAGTAGCTCGACAGGTAACGCTTGTTGCCGTCATCACCCCAGAAGTAAAGCGGCATGGACGGAATCGGGCGCGCGCAGATGAGCTCGCCCACTTCACCGATGACAGGTTCGCCCTGCTCGCTCCAGGCCTCCACCGCGCACCCCAACAGGCGGCATTGCATCTCGCCGGGGATCTGCGGCAACTCGCGGTGGCTCCCGATGAATGCGCCCGCAAAATCCGTACCGCCCGACATGTTGCACCACCAGATGTCGCCCCCACGCTCCCCCATTTCATGTGGGTCGCTGCCCCCCAAGGGGGCCCTCACGCCTTGGGGCGGCCCGGCGGCGTTCAAGCCATCAACTTTTAACGCACGGAGTTGACGAAATTGCGTCGTGCCCCAGTTTTGCGCGTCCTCGCTCAGGGGCGAACCGGTGGTGCCCAGGGCGCGCACGCTCGCCAGGCCGTGCAGTTGCGACAGGTCCAGGCCCGCCTTCATGCTGTTGGCAAAAAAGGCGGCGCCTGCGCCGAAAAAGGTCACACCGGTCTCTGCCGCAAAACGCCACAGCGTGCTCCAGTCGGGTGCGAGCTTGTTGCCGGACTCGTCTACCGTTTTGCCACCGGGGTTGCCGTCAAAAATACAGCAAGTGGTGCCGCTGAGCAGCCCGTTCACCTGGCAGTTCCACATCACCCAGCCGGTGGAGCTGTACCAGTGAAAGCGCTCACCCAGCGAATTGGCGGCATAGCTGCAACCCACATCGTCTTGCAGGCAGATGAGCGCCTGCGCCACGATGGTGACGCCGCCGTGGCCATGCACGATGGGCTTGGGCAGGCCGGTGGTGCCGCTGGAGTAGACGATCCACAGCGGGTGGTCAAACGGCAGCCAGACAGGCTCAAATGCATCCGTTTGGGGGCTATTTTGGCCGCTAGCACCCGTGTAGGTTGCTTGACTAGCTACTAATTCAGTAGCGTCCCACATCAAACCCAAGTTGTCATGCATGACCAGGTGCGTCACCGTGGGCAGGGCGGCGCACAGCTCGGCCACCACGTCGCGGCGGTCCATGTCGCGCCCGCCGTAGGTGACGCCATCCACCGCAAACAGCAGCTTGGGTTCGATCTGCTTGAAACGGTCCAGCACGGCATTTGTGCCCATGTCGGGCGCGCACAGGCTCCACACGCCGCCCAGACTGGCTGTGGCCAGAAACGCGACGATGGTTTCTGGGATGTTGGGCATGTAGGCCGCTACTCGGTCACCCGGCTGCACGCCCTGCGCACGAAGGTGCAGCGCCAGTGACGCCACCTGCTGGCGCAGCATGGGCCAGCTGATTTCACGCGCGGGCAATTTGCCCAGGCTTTTTTCGTTGTGGCTGATGATGGCCATGAACCCGCCCGCGTGCGCGGCTTCAGCGTGCCTGAAAATTTGCTGCACGTAGTTGCCCTGCGCACCGGGGAACCACTGGGCCTTGATCATGGACCGCGTTCCATCCGCCTCCTGCGGCTCCACCAGCACCGCTGTGTGCGGTGTGGGCGACTGCATGTCAAAGTAGTCCCAGATGCTTTGCCAGAAGGCGCTCAGGTCATCTACCGACCAGTGCCACAGATCAGCGTATGAGTCAAATTGCAGGCCGCGCTCGCGCGCAAGCCATTGCTGGTAGAGCCTGATCTGGGGGATGTACGGTGGCTTGGCCAGCGGCTTGCACAGTTGCCTTGGCGGCGGCGTTGAAGTGGTCATGGGGCGGTGGCGTTGTTGGTGCCAAAAGTCTCGTCCGCCCAGTCTGCCTCATCCGAGGCCGCTTTGACAAGGCCGCGAAACCAGACATGGGCCGCATCGCCATCCAGGTGCCGGGGCCACTGCATGGACCAGATCATGCTGGGAAACTCCACCGGCACCGGCACGATGCGCAGCGGCAGCGTGCGCGCAAAGATGCGGGCCAGGCGCGTGTGCATGGTGGCTACGCGGCGGGTGCCCACCACCAGCAACGCCAGCGTGTTGAAGTTGTTGGTGGTCACCTCGATGCGGCGCGACAGCGCGCTGCTTTTCAGAAACCACTCTTCCAGGCTGGGCTGGCGCTGGCTGCCAAACTGGGTGGTCACATGGCCCAGCGCCATGTACTGGTCCAGCGTCACGCTGTCGCCCACCAGCGTGTTGCCCGCCCACACCACGCAGCTGTAGGTTTCTGCATAAAGCGGCTCAATGGGGTGCGCGTCAGACAAATACTGTGCGGGCATGATGAGCATGTCGGTCTCGCCGCGCTCAATCACACCCGGAATCTGGTCGCCAGGCATCACGATTTC
>JANOAP010000231.1:0-16057 GCA_031411175.1 Rhodoferax sp.
CCGCCACACGCACCGGGTCGCCCCGGTAGGTGTCGTCGTAAAAGTCGACCAGCGCGGCGTAGGGCCCCCGGTCGGGCAGGCGGCCCTGCCAGGCGGGCAACTCGCTGAACCCGTCAATCAGCTCGCCCTGGGTGCTGGAAATGCGGTACACCATGCGGCTGCGGTTGTCGGCCTCAAAGGCTTCCAGCGCGGCATAGGGCACGGTGGCACGCAATTGCGCGGCACCGCCTTCGCCGGTGGCTTCGATGTGCTCGCCAATCGACTTGGCCGAGGCCAGCAGGGTGCGGTCGTATGCGGTGTTCACGGCGGCGAGTGCCCGGCGGTACAGGCTGATGGTGTCCACCAGAATAAACAGGCCAATGGGAATCAGGATGCCCATGAACAAATAGCGTCTGAGGGAGATTGCCCCCACGCTTGCCACTGCGTGTGCTGCGCTGCCCCCCGAGGGGGCGCGATTTGTCTTGGGGCGGCCCGGCGACAAATCCTCTGCCTCTTTGGTGGCCGTTGTGCGCTCTGGGCTCATGTCAGCCGGTGATTTTCAGCAGGTAGCCCAGGCCGCGCAGCGTCATCAGCGTGGTGCCGGTGGGGCTAAGTTTCTTGCGCAGCCGGTACACCACCACTTCAATGGCTTCGTATTGCACGTCGACTTCGCCGGGGAACACCAGTTCGAATAGCCGCTCTTTGCTGACCGCGTGGCCGGGGCGGGCCAGCAGGGCTTTCAGCAACGCCAGCTCACGCGGGGGAAGGTCCAGAACCTGGCCCTGGTGGTAGATGGCGCCGCTATCTTTGTCATAGCTGATACCACTTGCATCACCAGGGCCAGAGCCCGATTCGGCATAAATATCGGTGCGCCTGCGGTGCAGGGCACGCACACGGGCTTCGAGCTCGTCCAGATCGAACGGCTTGGGCAGGTAGTCGTCTGCCCCGGCGTTGAGGCCCAGCACGCGATCGCCCACGGCACCGCGCGCGGTCAGTATCAGTACCGGAGTCGTCAGGCCGTCTTCGCGCGCCTGCGCCAGCACCTGCAGGCCGTCACGGCCTGGTAGGGTCAGGTCCAGCAGCACCACATCGGGCCGGCTGTCTTTCCAGCGGGCCAGGGCGGCACGGCCATCGGTGCACACCTCGACTGTCCAGCCCAGGCGGCTCAGTGCACGCTGGAGCGTGGTGTGCAATGCAGGGTCGTCTTCGACCAGAAGCAGTTTCATGGCATGACCATAGCATGGCGAGTGGCAGCACACCGGTGCAGCCAGCGATTGATAAGGGGTTTCCCCTAGGGTCCGGGGACAGCCATTTGACAGCTAAACGCCGCATCATCACGGGGTTGATTAACTTCAGGAGACATTCATGCGTCGCGATACCTTTCTTAAATCCATGGCGGCCCTGGCTGCCACCGGTGCCCTGCCCCTGTCGGCTCTGGCGGCTACCAATGTCAAGATGATGATTCCCGCCAACCCCGGTGGCGGTTGGGACACCACAGGCCGTGCCCTGGGCAAGGCCATGCAGGATGCCAAGGCGGCCGATACCGTGACTTATGAAAACAAGGGCGGTGCTGCCGGAGCGCTGGGTTTGGCCCAGTTCGTCAACGGCAGCAAGGGCGATGCCAACGCCATGATGGTGATGGGAGCCGTCATGCTGGGGGGCATCATCACCGGCAAACCACCGGTATCGCTGAGCGCTGCCACGCCGCTGGCCCGCCTGACCAGCGAGTACAACGTGTTTGTGTTGCCTGCCAACTCGCCTTTCAAAACCATGAAAGACGTGGTGGAGCAGCTCAAGAAAGACCCCGGCAGCGTGAAATGGGGCGGTGGTTCACGGGGCTCTACCGAGCACATTGCAGCCGCCATGATTGCCCGTGAGGTGGGTGTGGACCCTGCCAAGATCAACTACGTGGCTTTCCGGGGGGGCGGTGAGGCCACAGCGGCTATCCTGGGTGGCAACGTGACCATCGGTGGCAGCGGCTACAGCGAGTTTTCCGAATACATTGCCAGCGGCAAGATGAAGGCGCTGGCTGTGACATCAGGCACACGGCTCAAAGGGGTCAGTGTCCCTACGCTGAAAGAGCAGGGCATCAACGTTGAAATCGGCAACTGGCGCGGCGTGTACGGTGCCCCTGGCATCACGCCAGACCAGCGCAAGGCGCTCATCGAGATTCTGGTCAAAGCGGTGAAGTCCAAAACCTGGACTGAAGCGCTTGAAAAGAACAACTGGACCCCTGCAGTGTTGACCGGTGCAGACTTTGAGAAATTTGTTGACGACGACTTTGCCGCGCTACGCGCCACCATGGTGAAGTCGGGCATGGTTTGATCTAACCACCGCATGCCATGACTCAACATTCCCCCTCATCAATTCTGCTGCAAACCCTGGTTGGCGGTGGTGTCGTCTTGCTGGCGCTGGGCCTCGGGGCCGGTGCTGTCAGCATTCCGTCTGCGGCAGGCTATGCCGGTGTTGGCCCCAACTTCCTGCCGTGGCTGGTGTCTGCGGCACTGCTGCTGTGTGGTGCCTTCATGGTTTACGAGGCCCGCACTGGCGGCTTTCGTGACATGGAGGAGGGGGATGGTGAAAAGCCTTACTGGCCTGGTTTTGTATGGATGTCGGCCGGCCTGCTGGCCAATGCGGCGCTCATCACCACCATTGGGTTCATCTTCAGTTGTGCCCTGTGTTTTGTCATGGCCTCGCGCGGCTTGCGCAATGCGGCTGGCCAGCCGGGGCTGGGCCTCAAGTCGTGGGTGAATGATGCGGTAACGGGGTTGCTGATTGCCGCACCGGTGTACTGGATGTTCACGCAATTCCTGGCCATTAATTTGCCAGGCCTGACACAAAGCGGGTGGCTGTAATGGATATCTGGAACCAGTTAATGCAGGGCTTTGCGACGGCGGGCACGCCCGTCAATTTGCTGTGGGCCTTTGTGGGCTGCGCGTTGGGCACTGCCGTGGGTGTTCTGCCCGGCATTGGCCCCGCCACAGCGGTCGCCATGCTGCTGCCCATTACCGCCAAGGTAGATGCCACGGCCTCCATGATTTTCTTTGCCGGTATCTACTACGGTGCCATGTACGGTGGCTCTACCACCTCGATTTTGCTCAACACGCCGGGTGAAACCGCCAGCATGGTCACGGCCATGGAGGGCAACAAAATGGCCAAGAGTGGGCGGGCCGGTGCGGCGCTGGCCACCTCGGCGATTGGCTCGTTTGTGGCGGGCACCATTGCCACGGTGCTGGTCACGCTGTTTGCGCCCATCGTGGCAGAGTACGCCGTCAAGCTTGGTCCCCCCGAGTATTTCATGCTGATGCTGCTGGCCTTCACCACGGTGAGCGCCGTGCTGGGCCAAAGCACGGTGCGCGGGCTGGCAGCGCTGTTTGTGGGGCTGGCCGCCGGGTTGGTGGGGCTGGACCAGATCACCGGCCAGGCCCGCTACACCGGTGGTGTGCCCGAGCTGCTGGACGGCATCGAGATTGTGCTGGTGGCCGTGGGCTTGTTCGCCGTGGCCGAAGCGCTGCACGCGGTGCTGTTTGAGGGCAAGGTGGTCGATTCTGAAAACAAGATGAGCCGCGTCACCATGACCAAAAGCGACTGGCGCAGGTCCATCCCTGCGTGGCTGCGTGGTACGGCCATTGGCGCACCCTTTGGCTGTATCCCCGCAGGTGGTACCGAGATACCGACCTTCCTGAGTTACGCCACCGAGAAGAAGCTGGCTAAAGGCGAAAACCAGGCCGAATTTGGCACCAAGGGTGCTATCGAAGGCGTGGCCGGCCCCGAGGCGGCCAACAACGCCACGGTAACCGCGGCATTGATCCCGCTGCTGACCTTGGGCATTCCCACCTCCAACACCACAGCGATTTTGCTGGGGGCATTTCAGAACTACGGCATCCAGCCCGGGCCACAGCTATTCACCAGCTCGTCGGCGCTGGTGTGGGCGCTGATCGCGTCGCTCTACATCGGCAACGTGATGCTGCTGGTGCTGAACCTGCCGCTGATTGGCCTGTGGGTCAAACTGCTCAAGGTGCCCAAGCCGCAGCTCTATGCCGGTATTTTGATTTTTGCCACAGTGGGTGCCTACGGCATGCGCCAAAGCGCGTTTGACTTGTTCCTGCTCTACGCCATTGGCGTTTTGGGATTGGTGATGCGCCGCTTTAACTTCCCCACCGCACCGGTCGTGGTGGGCATGATCCTGGGGCCATTGGCCGAGGCGCAGTTGCGCAATGCCATGTCGATTGGCGAAGGCAGTGCCATGGTGTTCTTGCAGCGGCCCGTGTCTCTGGCGCTGCTGGTGGTGGTGATTGGTGTGCTGGTGCTGCCACGGGTGGCCAAGGCGTGGGCTAAGAAAAAAGAGGTGGCGGCTGCCTGATTTCGGGAAAACGCCTAAAGACAGCCGGGCAGCCTGCCCGTACGCTCGTCATCTGTCGTTAAATTCCGTCAAACCACGAAAGCCCGGCCATGCCAAACCACAAGCTGCTGCTCGATTATATTTATGACCATGAGGCCAAACTCGCCGACGTCGTCTATTTGACGCAACCTTTGGGCAAGGGCCAGGTTGCAAATTACACGTGGGCCCAGACGCTGGATCAGGCCAGGCGCATGGCAGCACACCTGAAGAGCCTCAACTACGAGCCAGGCGCGCGCATTGCAATTCTGTCGAAAAATTGCGCCCACTTTTTCATGGCCGAGCTGGCCATCTGGATGGCGGGCTACACCACGGTGGCGATCTTCCCTACCGAAGGTGCAGACACAGTGAAGTTTGTGCTGGAACACAGCGGGGCCAGCCTGCTTTTTATCGGCAAGCTCGATACCTGGGACAAGCAGTTGCCCGGCGTGCCTGCCGGTCTGCCCTGCATTGCGTTCCCGCTATCGCCCAAGACCAATTTTGAAGGCTGGGATGCCATTACAAAGCGCACGCAGCCGGTGGGCGGCAAGCCGCAGCGCGCGGGCAAAGACCTGGCGATGCTGATTTACACGTCGGGCTCAACCGGGCAACCCAAGGGCGTGATGCACAGCTTTGAGCGCATTTCAAAGGTGTCGGAGGGCATTGCCAACCGCATGGCCGACATGCTGGGCGGCGGTGTGGCCAATCGTGTCCTGTCTTACCTGCCCCTGGCGCATGTGTTTGAGCGCGCTTTTATCGAGTGCTATTCCTATGTGGATGGCAAGACGCATGTGTTTTTTGCCGAAACACTGGACACCTTTGTGCAGGACTTGAATCGTGCCCGGCCCACGCTGTTTATCTCGGTGCCGCGCTTGTGGCTCAAGTTTCAGCAAGGTGTGTCGGCGAAGATGCCGCCCGCCAAGCTCAATCTGCTGTTGTCGATCCCCATCCTCAACAAAATTGTTGCTAAAAAGGTGCTCACCCAGCTGGGGCTGGATCAGGCCAGGCTGGCAGGCAGTGGCTCGGCACCTCTGCCGCCATCGCTCATCCAGTGGTACCGAAAATTGGGCCTCAAGCTGGTTGAAGGCTACGCGATGACCGAGGATTTTGCCTATTCCCACACCATGACCGAGACCCTCAACGAGGTCGGTTACGTGGGTGTGCCCTATGACGGCGTTCAGGCGCGCATCAGCGAAGAGGGTGAGATCCAGATCAAGTCGCCAGGCCAGTTGGTAGGCTATTACAAGCGCCCTGATCTGGACGCAGAAGTGTTTACCGCAGACGGTTTTTTCCGCACGGGTGATCAGGGCGAAATCCGCCCTGATGGTCAGCTCAAAATCACGGGTCGGCTCAAGGAATTGTTCAAGACGGCCAAGGGCAAATATGTGGCGCCGGCACCGATAGAAAACAAACTCAATGCCCATCCGATGATCGAATCCAGCATGGTCTCGGGCGTGGGCCAGCAGGCTTCATATGCTTTGGTGGTGTTGGCTGAAGACATGCGTCCCAAGGTGAGTGACCCGGCCGTGCGCGCCGAGGTCGAGGCGGCCATGACCGATTTGCTGAAAGAGACCAACCGTGGCCTGGCTGATTACGAGCAGATGAAGATGATCGTGGTGGCCAAAGAGCCCTGGTCAATTGAAAACGGCTGCCTGACGCCCACCATGAAAATCAAGCGCAGCCGCATTGAAGCGGCGGTGTCAGAGAATGTGGATGCGTGGTACGTGGGTAAGGGAGCTGTGGTTTGGGCCTGACGTTTTAGGGCTGCGCGCGATAGTGATCTTGACAGATTGAACTCTCACCACCGCTACCAGACACAGGTCGGCGTGGCATTCAGCGCAGCGGCATCAAGGGGGAGGAATCGGTCATAGACCGAGACGGAGGACAGCCGCGGAGTCTGAGTGCCGCGTCGGCCTGTGTCCGCCAAAGAATGCCCCGGATGCCCCGGATGTTCTGGTTTCGGTTTTTACGCCCAACCCAGCCCAACCCAAAACCGTACACTGCGACACAACAAACGTAGCCATCCCGAAAAGCCGATCCCATGAAACTGAAGATGTCCGAGAACTCGCTGTTTGCGATCCTGCTGCGCAACCCGTGGTGGATCAGCATCGGCTTGGTGGGAATAGTTGGCCTGGCATCGCGCGCATTGCTGCCAGACCAATACGTGGTATTCGGCATGATGGGTGGCCTGCCATTTTTGGTGATCGCCATCATCTCTGCGTGGCGGCAGTTGAAGGCACCCAACCCCAAACACCTGGCCGATGCGCTGGACAAAGCGGGGGCGATGTCGTGGGCAGATTTCTCCGAGTTGATAGACAAGGCATTCGCCCGCAATGGCTATGCCGTCACGCGGCTCAAGAGCGGGGTTGCCGACTTTTCGCTGGAAAAACGGGGACAGACTGCGCTGCTCAATGCCCGCCGCTGGAAAGCCGCCACCCAGGGCGTTGAAGCGCTGCGTGAGCTGGCAGCGCTGCGCGAGAAGCAGGGCGCGGAGCAGTGCATCTTCATCAGCCTGGCCCAGCCCACCGATACGGCGTTGCGCTTTGCCAAAGACAACAGCGTGCAAATTATCTGCGACGCTGACCTGGCCAAACTCATTGCCTGAAATGGCCCCGGAGCCCCGTCACCATTGCTTTAGCAGCTATTGAAAATATAGCAATTGGGCGCAGTGAGTGACCGCGTCTTGGGCGGGCACGTTAACATCCGCGCATGGATTCCAACGACCTCCTGCCACGTGACGCCCAGAGCATTCTGGAGCTGGCGGCGCGCTCGATGTTTGACCTGTTTGCCAACGCGAGCGAAGGCATGATGCTGGTGGACCGCGATGCACGCGTGGTCTGGGTCAACGAGCAGTACAAACGGTTTCTGCCCGCTTTGGGGTTTGAGCGGGTCGAAGATTTTGTGGGCCATCCGGTGTCGCAGGTCGTGCAAAACACGCTGATGCACCGCGTGATCGAAACCGGCAAACCCATCCTGATCGATCTGCTGTCCAACAAGGCCGGCACCTTTGTGGTCAGCCGCATTCCGCTGCGCGATGGTGGCGGCAGCGTCATTGGCGTGCTGGGCATTGTGCTGTTTGACCATGCAGAGACCACGCTCAAGCCTTTGATCGAAAAGTTTTCGCTGTTGCAGCGTGACCTGGACGACGCCCGCCGCGAGTTGGCCAGCGAGCGCAGCAACCCGCTGAAGAATTCTGCGCACGGGCAGCGTCGCTCCAAGTACACATTTGCCAGCTTCATTGGCACCAGCGCGGCGGCCGTGGAGGTCAAGCGCCACGCGCGCCGCGCGGCGCAATCAAACAGCCCGGTGCTGCTCTTGGGGGAAACCGGCACGGGCAAGGAGCTGCTGGCGCACGCGATTCACGCTTCATCGAGCCGCGCCAATGGGCCGCTGGTCAGCATCAATATTGCGGCAGTGCCAGACACCCTGCTGGAGGCCGAGTTCTTCGGCGTGGCGCCCGGTGCTTATACGGGTGCCGAGCGCAAAGGGCGCGAGGGCAAATTCAAGCTGGCTGATGGTGGCACGCTGTTTCTGGATGAGATTGGCGACATGCCGCTGGGCCTGCAAGCCAAGCTGCTGCGTGCTTTGCAAGAGGGCGAGATCGAGCCGTTGGGCTCCAACAAACTCATACCGTTTGATGCACGCGTGATAGCCGCCACGTCGCGTGACCTAAGTGCGCTGGTGCGCTCCGGGCAGTTTCGTGAAGACCTTTACTACCGGCTCAATGTGCTGCCCATCCGCGTGCCGCCGTTGCGTGAACGTCGCTCTGACATTCCCGCGCTGGTGGAGGTGCTGGGCGAGGACATGGCACTGCGCAGCGGCACGCATCAGCCCGAGCTGATGTCCGACGCACTGGCGCTGCTGATGGCGCAACACTGGCGCGGCAATATTCGCGAGCTGCGCAATGTGCTGGAGCAGGCCGCCATGCGCAGCGATTCGCAGCAGATTGACGCCGTGCAACTGGAGCGGCTGTTGCGTGAGGCCGGACAAGACCAGATCGCACCGGCCTCAACACCCGAGGTGCCTGCGGATACCAGTCAGGCGTCCCTGCTTCGCCCGCTGGGCGAGCAAATTGCCGAGCTGGAGCGCAAGGCGATTGCGGCCGCCATGGGTGCCACCCACGGCAACAAACTGGCGACCTCGCGCCTGCTTGGAATCTCCCGGGCCACGCTGTATGAACGTCTGGAAAACCCTGACTGAGAAAAATACAATTGTCTGAATATCAGGCAATTGTATTGTCTGATATCCAGTCTGTCGTGTGTGAAGCAGGGATGAAAACCATTAAAAATCAATGGCTTACGCATTGGCATAGACTGTGCAATATTCAGTCATCACTTTGGAGACCCGTATGCATCGTCGCAATCTCATCGCGCTGGCAACTCTTGCCGCTACCACCCTGGCTTCCTTTGGCGCTGTCGCGCAGTCCAAGGAAATCCGCATCGCCCACATTTACAGCAAGACCGGCCCGCTGGAAGCCTATGGCAAGCAGACCGCAGTCGGCCTGCAAATGGGTCTGGAGTACGCCACGGGCGGCACGATGATGGTCAACGGCAAAAAACTCGTGCTGATCGAAAAGGACGACCAGGGCAAGCCTGACCTGGGCAAGTCGCTGCTGGCGGCGGCCTACTCTGACGACAAGGCCGATCTGGCGATTGGCCCCACGTCGTCTGGCGTTGCGCTGGCCATGCTGCCGGTGGCCGAGGAATACAAAAAAATCCTGATCGTTGAGCCCGCGGTGGCCGATTCCATCACGGGCGACAAGTGGAACAAATACATCTTCCGTACCGGCCGCAACTCCAGCCAGGACGCGATCAGCAATGCGGTGGCGTTGGACAAGGAAGGCACCTCGATTGCCATGCTGGCGCAGGACTACGCCTTTGGCCGCGATGGTGTCGCCGCGTTCAAGTCGGCGCTCAAGAAGACCAAGATCGTGCATGAGGAATATCTGCCGCCCGCCACCAGCGATTACACCGCGGGCATTCAGCGCCTGGTGGACGCACTAAAAGACAAGCCGGGCCGCAAAATCATTGTGGTGGTGTGGGCCAGCGCCACGCCGCCCTACAACGCACTGGCCGATGCCGACCTGGCAAAGCGCTTCAGCATTGAGGTGGGCAGCGGCGGCAATATCCTGCCGGCCATGACTTCCTACAAGCGCTTTCCGGGTATGGAAGGCGCTGCCTACTATTACTTTGGCATCCCCAAGAACCCGGTCAACGATGCCATGGTGGCGCAGCACTACAGCAAGTTCAAGACACCGCCTGATTTTTTCACGGCGGGTGGCTTTTCGGTTGCGATGGCTGCTGTTGCCGCGCTCAAGAAAACCGGGGGTGATGCAGGTGCCAACAAGCTCATCACCGCCATGGAAGGCATGAGTTTCGACACGCCCAAAGGCAAGATGACCTTCCGCAAGGAAGACCATCAGGCTATGCAGTCGATGTACCACTTCAAGATCAAGGTGGACCCGGCTTTTGCCTGGGGTGTTCCGGAGCTGGTCCATGAGATCAAGCCGGAAGAGATGACGATTCCGATCAAAAACAAACGCTGAAATCCCATGCTGGAGACGCGCGGGCTCACCATCCGCTTTGGTGGCCACGTCGCGGTCAACGATGTCAGTTGCAGCTTTGCACCCGGCACGCTGACGGCGATCGTCGGCCCCAACGGGGCGGGCAAGACCACTTACTTCAACCTGATCTCGGGGCAACTCAAGGCCAGCGCGGGTACGGTGTCGCTCAACGGGCGTTCGCTGTCGGGCCTGTCACCGTCCGCCCGCACGCGCGCGGGTCTGGGCCGCGCATTTCAGCTGACCAATCTGTTCCCGAACCTCACGGTGATTGAGAACGTGCGGCTGGCCGTGCAGGCCACACGCGCCGGCCCGCACCGTCGCGGCCTGAACCTCTGGAGCATCTGGAGCGACCACCACGCACTGTCCGAGCGGGCGGATGAACTGCTCACCCGTATCAACCTGAAGGCCAGGGAAAATGCCACGGTGGCCAGCCTTCCGCACGGCGACCAGCGCAAGCTGGAGGTCGCCTTGCTGATGGCGCTGGAACCCAGCGTGTTCATGTTTGATGAGCCCACAGCTGGCATGAATACGGCTGAGGCCCCGGTCATCCTGGACCTGATCCGCCAGCTCAAACAAGACAAGAGCAAAACCATTCTGCTGGTGGAGCACAAGATGGACGTGGTGCGGGAGCTGGCCGACCGCATTATCGTGCTGCACAACGGCAGGCTGGTGGCCGATGGCGAGCCTGCCGCCGTGATCGCGTCCCCGATTGTTCAAGAGGCCTATCTGGGCGTGACGAAGGAGGCCGCATGAGCGCTATGAGCAGCAAGGCCGAAGCCGTTGCCAGTGGCAATCTGCTGACGCTGCAAGGTGTGCACACGCACATTGGGGCGTACCACATCCTGCATGGTGTGGACCTGGCCGTACCAAAGGGGCAGCTCACCATGCTGCTGGGGCGCAATGGCGCGGGCAAGACGACCACGCTGCGAACCATCATGGGCCTGTGGCATGCATCAAAGGGCAGTGTGCGGTTGGCTGATCGTGACATAACGGCGCTGCGCACCCCCGAGATCGCCGGGCTGGGCGTGGCTTACGTGCCGGAAAACATGGGCATCTTCTCGGACCTTACCGTGAAAGAAAACATGCTGCTGGCGGCGCGCAGTGCCAGCCACGCCGGGCAGATGGACGATGCCCGCCTGCAATGGATCTACAAGCTGTTTCCCGCGGTCGAGAAATTCTGGAACCATCCCGCAGGCAAGCTGTCGGGTGGGCAAAAGCAGATGCTGGCGGTGGCGCGGGCGATTGTGGAGCCGCGTGAGCTGCTGATTGTTGACGAGCCCAGCAAGGGCCTGGCACCCGCCATCATCAACAACATGATCGACGCGTTTGGCGAACTTAAACGCCAGGGCGTAACGATTTTGCTGGTGGAGCAAAACATCAATTTCGCGCAGCGCCTGGGTGACACCGTGGCCGTGATGGACAACGGCCGCGTGGTGCACAGCGGCAGCATGGCCGCGTTCTCTGCGGACGTGCCATTGCAACATTCGCTGTTGGGGCTTGCCGTATGAAACTTGACATGGACTGGCGGCCACTCGTGCTGGCGCCGGCATTGGCCCTGATTGCCCTGCCATTGACCGGCTCCTTGTCGAGCTGGATCACGCTCACGGTGGCCGGCCTGGCCATGGGCATGATCATCTTCATCATCGCCTCGGGCCTGACGTTGGTGTTCGGCTTGATGGATGTGCTCAACTTTGGGCACGGTGTTTTCATTGCGCTGGGTGCCTTTGTGGCCAGCAGTGTGCTGGGGTTGATGGGCGACTGGACCGGCTCGCAGGACCTGTGGCGCAACCTGATGGCGGTGTTTCCGGCCATGCTGGTGGCCATGGCGGTGGCGGGCGCGGTGGGGCTGGCGTTTGAGCGGTTCATTGTGCGGCCTGTGTATGGCCAGCACCTCAAGCAGATCCTGATCACCATGGGCGGCATGATCATTGGTGAGGAACTTATCAAGGTGATCTGGGGGCCCGCGCAGTTGCCGATGCCCTTGCCTGACGCCTTGCGTGGGTCTATTTTTGTGGCCGATGCTGCCATCAGCAAATACCGCTTGCTGGCGGTTGTGGTGGGGCTGGCGGTGTTTGGCCTGTTGAGCTGGACGCTGAGCCGCACCAAGATCGGCCTGCTGATCCGCGCGGGTGTTCAGGACCGCGAGATGGTCGAGTCCTTGGGCTACCGCATCGGGCAATTGTTTGTAGGTGTGTTCGTGGTAGGCAGTGCGCTGGCCGGGCTGGGCGGCGTGATGTGGGGCCTGTTCCAGCAAAATCTGGTGCCGCAAATGGGCGCGCAGGTCAACGTGCTGATCTTCATCGTGATCATCATTGGCGGCTTGGGTTCTACCGGAGGTGCGCTCATTGGTGCCCTGCTGGTGGGGCTGATGACCAACTATGTCGGGTTTCTGTTGCCGACCCTGACCCAGTTCGCCAGTATTTTCCTGATGGTGGCTATCCTTCTCTGGCGTCCGCAGGGCGTTTATCCGGTGGCGAATCGATGAAGTATCCCCCCGCTTTGGCAAGACTTCTCTCCCACGACCTGCCACGCAGCCGCGCACTGGCGGTGCTGTTGGTTGTGCTGTTGCTGGCGCTTGCGTTTGCGCCCTTCATATTCCCGGGCGTCAAGGCGTTGAGCGTCGCGGCCAAGGTGCTGGTGTTCATCGTTCTGGTGGCCAGCTTTGACCTGCTGCTGGGCTACACCGGCATCGTGAGCTTTGCCCACACCATGTTCTTTGGCATCGGTGCTTACGGCATTGCCATATCGGCCACGCGCATGGGGCCGGGCTGGGGAGCGGTGCTGACGGGCTTGGGCCTGTCGCTGTTGATTTCACTGGTGCTGTCATTTGCTGTTGGCCTGTTTTCACTGCGGGTGAGGGCGATCTTTTTCGCGATGATCACACTGGCTGTGGCGTCCGCATTCCAGACGCTGGCGTCGCAACTCTCGTGGTTGACGGGCGGTGAAGATGGCCTGACATTCAAGCTGCCTGAGCTGATCTCACCGAGCTTTGAGTTTGCCGACGAGCCTTTTTTGGGCGTCACGCTGGACGGGCGGCTGCTCTGCTACTACCTGCTGTTTGTGATGGCGCTGGTGCTGCTCTTGGCTTTATTGCGTATCGTCAACTCACCGTTTGGCCGCGTGCTGCAGGCTATCCGTGAAAACGAATTCCGCGCGGAGGCCATTGGCTACCGGGTGGTGGTGTACCGCACCATCTCCAGCATTCTGTCTGCGTTGTTTGCGTGCATGGCGGGTGCCATGCTGGCGCTCTGGCTGCGCTACAACGGGCCGGATACTTCGCTGTCGTTTGAGATCATGATGGACGTGCTGCTGATTGTCGTGATCGGCGGCATGGGCACGATTTATGGGGCAGCCATTGGCGCGGCGTTGTTCCTGGTGGCGCAGAGCTATCTGCAGGATCTGCTCAAGCTGGGCAGCGAGGCCGCTGCGGGCCTGCCCTGGCTTGCGGCGTTGCTGTCGCCAGACCGCTGGATGCTGTGGCTGGGCGTGCTGTTTGTTCTGTCGGTGTACTACTTTCCCACCGGCGTGGTGGGTCGGCTGCGTGCCCAGTCGGTGAGGAATGCACCATGAGTTTTTCGTCCCGTTACCTCACCTGCGCCGGCCGTGAAATCCATTTCACCGAGTGGGGTGCGCAGCACAGCCGCACCGTGATCGCTTGGCACGGGTTGGCACGGACAGGCCGGGACATGGACGAGCTGGCGCAGCACCTGAGTGCACCAGCCGATGGCTACCGCGTGATCTGCCCAGACACCATCGGGCGCGGGTTGAGCCAGTGGAGTCCCCTGCCCGAACAGGAATATTGCCTGGCGTTCTATGCGCGAATTGCGTCCGACTTGTGCAGCCAACTTCAAATTGAGAAAGCGCATTGGGTCGGCACCTCGATGGGCGGCGCGATTGGCATGGTGTGCGCGTCCGGCCTGTTCCAGCCGGATATGAAGTCGCGCATTCAAAGCCTCGTGTTGAACGACAACGCGCCTCAGTTGGCCCCCGAAGCGATCAGCCGCATCCGTGCTTACGCCGGCAACCCGCCTGCTTTCGACACCGTGCTGGAGCTGGAGGCGTTTTACCGCCAGGTCTACCAACTCTTCGGCTGGTTGAGCGATGCGCAGTGGCGGCGCCTGGCCGAGACCTCGACGCGCCGCCTGCCGGATGGCCGCGTCACGCCGCATTACGACCCGGCCATGGTGCAGCAGTTCATCAGCCACCCGGACGACTACCTGGTCTGGCCGCATTACGATGCGGTCGACGTACCGGTGCTGTGCCTGCGTGGTGCCGAGTCAGACTTGGTGCTGCGCGACGCCACAACAGAGATGCTGCGCCGCGGGCCTGGCATCAAAGGCCTCACGCAGGTGATCGAGATCGAAGGCTGTGGCCATGCACCGGCCCTGAACGTGCCTGACCAGTTGACGCGTGTGATGTCGTTCATCCGGCGCAATGACTAAATTGCTATAAAAAAAATAGCTGTGAAGTCAATGAAATCAGGGTTCATGAACAGTACGTTCATGAACTCTGATGCGACTCCTTTTTGGGTTGCGTGGTTTCAATATTTACATTTGCCGGTCGGCAGCCTGTCAAAATCAAAGGGTGCTGCGCAGCCCTGAACCCATAATTTCTTACTGATAGATGGCCTGAAAAACTGGTTTGAAAATTTCACCGGGGTCCTCCCTGAGGTGCTGCGAGCAAAGCTTTTTTTTGCATCGTGGGAGTGATCGAATGGTTCAACAGACAAAGTTCCGCCTGTCACTGCGCCAGGTCCTTACTATTCCCTACGTCTTGCTGGTGGTGGCATTGGCGTTGACCATTGTTGGTCTCTCTTATTCCGCCGGCAGCCGTGCCGTCGATACCGTATCTTCTCACCTGCTGCTGGAAACCGTGGGCCGCATCGGTCAGGCGGTTGACCGGCACATCGTGGGTTCCGGTGCCGTGCTGGAGGCTGCGTTTCCCGATGGCATGCCCGTGCCCGAGGTCATCGATGCGGAATTGGACAACCTGCGCACCCGCTTCTGGATCGCTACCTCGCTGCACATGGACCCCAACAATTACGTTTATTTTGGCAACCGGCGGGGGCAGGGCGTAGGCCTGTACCGCCACTCCCGTACAGAAGGCGAGTTTCGCGTCAAGCTCAAAGAGGAAGACTTGCGGTCTTACTACCGGTTCACCGGTATTAACGGCAAGCTTGTTTTGCACTCCAAGGAAGCCAAGCTGTTCGACCCGCGCACCCGTCCCTGGTACAAGGCCGGTGCCAGCGAAAGCCTTCACACCTGGACGTCGGTTTACATCGACTTTGTCACGACTGATCTGGTGGCCACACGGGCACGGCGCGTGCTGGGTCCCAAGGGCGAGTTTGAAGGTGTGGTGGCAACTGATGTGTCCCTGCGCGCCTTGAATGATTTTGTCACCCGGCTCAAGGTGTCGCCGCATGGCATGGCCTTCATCGTTGAGCCGGAGGGTGACATCATTGCCTCATCCGCAAGCCCCAACGTCAAGGCGCTGCCCGATGGCAGCAAGGTGCGGGTCAGTGCGGCGCAAAGTGGCAACCCACTTGTGACCGCGCTGTACGCCGAAGTGCATGCCAGGCTGGCTGCTGATGGTGCAAGCCCAGGGGCAAAGACCTTCAGCTTCACGACACCCGACGGTCAGGTGATCCACGCCGGGTTCGACCGGCTGAAAGACGATGCCGGGCTGGAATGGCTTACCGTGGTCGCCATGCCGCGCAGTGACTTCATGGCGGGCGTGACCGAGAACGTCATTCGCACGGCCGTTCTGGCGGCGCTGGCGGCCCTGGTCGCGCTTGCAATCGGCTTGCGCATATTGAGCTGGGTGGCAGCCGATTTGAAGCAACTGTCTGAAGCCGCGTTGCGCGTGGGTGATGGCCAGCTGGATTGGCCGGTAGGCATTCGTCGGCCGGATGAAATTGGGCAACTCGCGAAAAGTTTCGAGACCATGCAACAGCGCCTGCAAACCGATGCCCTGACCGGGCTGGCCAACCGCGAAGCCTTCATGCTGCGCCTGCGTGACAAGATTGTGCATGCGTCGCGTGAGCCTGGGCGGGAGCATTTTGCGGTGCTGTTCATTGATCTGAACCGGTTCAAGCAAATCAACGACCAGTTCGGGCATGGGGTAGGCGACAGCGTGTT
>JANOAP010000232.1:0-3330 GCA_031411175.1 Rhodoferax sp.
CCGCTGCGCTCCTCAGCCGCGCGCCAAGGGATCGCCCGGCCCGTACCGCCTGCCGGGCTTGCTGGCTTTAATGCAACCTGTCGAATTGTTTGTGATTAGCAGGTAGCCCGCTTTGAGAACCTCAGACGGTACGCCACGAACCGCTTTTGAGTTGCGCTTTGACCTGATCCCATGAATATCCAGCTTCTGGGCTTTTCTCAAATTCAGCCAAACGCGCATCCAACTCGGTTTTCAACTCGGGAGAAACTTCAATGGCTTGGGGGAAGGCTGCGATGCTCTCCCAAATGATTTCGACAAGCTGAATCCGCTCTTGAACGGGCAGCTCAAGAATGCCGGCGACTAATACTTGGGTCATGACCAATAGACTACCACGGTAGGGCAACTCAAGAGATCGCCTGTCCCGCACTGCCTGCCGAGCTTGCTGGAGTTGACTCGTGATTCAAAACGGACAATGTCCCACGTATTCATTGAATAGTTTGCTGCGAAAAATATATTGCTACGCTGGATCGCCATCCGTGTTGTGACTTCCGTTGCCCCGGAGGCATTGAACTGCGTTGATGCGTGTCTGCCAGAATAGGGAGACACGATTAACAAAGTGCCGAAACAGCGCGCGCAAGGCTTGTGGCCGATTGCGTTAGCCATTGTGTCCATCGATCTACCTTCTTGGAGCCGGTGCCTATGAAACTAGTTTGGATCGCTGTTGCTTCTGCCGCTGTAGTTGTAGCTGTACTTGCTGTGCTTTTCAGGTACGAGGTTACTCCCCTCGTCGCTGGCGAATTACCTGCCGCGTTTGTTCTCGATCGCTGGACTGGAGAAACCTACTTTCTCGCCGGCCGGAGCAAATACCACATGAGTTGGAATGACACCCTACCAACGTCGAATGCGACGCACGGAATGAAGTTAGTTGACCCACCGCGTAACTGAAGAGACGAATGAAACCTTCGACTGATGTTCTTTACAGAATAAAGCGCGGTTTGTCCGGCTACGTAAGTTACCTCGCTGCCTGCGAGATGAACGAGTCGTTTTCAGAGTACATACTTTACGAACCGACTCTACGCATTCTTACTGCTAGAGGTTTTTCCGTGCAATGCGAATTTCCGTGCCCAGGATTTGCTCGTGTTGGACGCGGGGACGTTAAGAAGATTGATTTTGTGGCAACAGGAAACGGTGGCCCATTTGCCATCGAGATGAAATGGGCGCGGTCAAATCGTCTGAATGTCAAACCGGATATTGAAAAACTTGTCCGCTACAAGACTGCAACGATCAGAGCAAAGAGCTTCCTCTGTGTGTTTGGCCGCCAGGGCCACATCCAGAATCTCGTGCTTCAACCCTCCGGTCTCCGCGAGCAAGGAGCCGGAGTCTATGCTGAGTTCGGGGTTACACGTTACGGCTGTAGAACTTACGAGGTGACCGATGGCTAACCTCTCATTCCACGATGCCTGCACGAAAAGCCGCGCAAGCCGGTGAATTCAAACGTTGAACAGATGCACCCGCATCGTCAACCGCCAGCCACCAGCACCGTGCACCCCACTTAGCCACCTTGCTTCTCTCGTTCAAACTCACCCATCCCGTCTCCATTTCAGGGCGCTGAGCGTGGTGATTGGGTAATGGGACCGGGCTTGGGGGTGGAAGGCGCGCACGACCGCCCGTAGCACACCTCAAAATAATGCCCAAGCGCCAGCTTGACGCATTTTTGGTTCACGTGTGTTTCCACTCCCAAACCGCATGCGCATTGCCCGGTCGCCGAGCGGCGTTCAACAGTGACAAAGGGTAAACCCGCAAACCCGCTAGAACGCACCCTCTAGAAATCGACTCTCTCCATTAGTGACCGACAGTTTGATGCAAAATAGCACGACCGTTCGTTTATTCATTGCGCCGTAAAACCAAAATGCCAGTTGCCCAACCGCCGGCCAAACAAGCCGCCTCTGCCGCACGCCCCCGCGCACGCAGCGTGGCGAGCGCGCCCGAAGGCCGTGCCATGCACAAGGGCCAGCAGACCAAGCAGGCCATTGTCGATGCCGCGATGGGGCTGGCCACGCAGATTGGGCTTGAGGGCCTAAGCATCGGCCTGATTGCCGAGGTCACGCACATGAGCAAGTCGGGCGTGTTTGCGCATTTTGGTTCGCGTGAAGAGCTGCAAATCTCGGTCGTGCGTGAATACTTCCGGCACTTTGAGCACGATGTTTTCTACCCCGCCATGAGCGAGCCACGCGGCCTGCCACGCCTGCAGGCCCTGTTTTCCAACTGGATGAGGCAGGTGGCGCTTGAGATTCAGTCTGGCTGCGTTTTCATTAGTGGAGCCGTCGAATTTGACGACCGTACCGGCCCGGTGCGTGATGCACTGGCCAGCTCGGTCAAGACCTGGCTGGCTGCGGTGTACCGCGCGGTCATCCAGGCCAAGGAATGCGGCCACCTGAGTGCCGATGCCGACGAGCAGCAGATTGCTTTTGGCATCCACGGCCTCATTCTGGCGCTGCATTACGAGGCTCGATTTCTTAAGAACCCCGGCTCGGTTGACCGCGCCAACAAAGGCTTTGCCGACATCCTGCGCCTCTATGGCGCGTCGGCTGCCCCACCTGTTTTCACTTCCAAATCTACTTCCAAATCCGTATCCCGTTCCTGAAAGGACAACTCAACATGCCAACCTACACCCCGCCCCTGCGCGACATGCAATTTGTCATGTACGAAGTCCTCAATGTTGTGGAGGATTTCAAGGCCATGCCAAAGCATGCCGACATTGACGCTGACACCATCAACTCGGTGCTCGAAGAAGCCGGCAAGTTTGCATCAGAGGTGACCTTTCCGCTCAACATCAGTGGCGACACCGAAGGCTGCAGCTACGACAAGCAGACGCATGAGGTCAAAGCGCCAGCCGGGTTCAAGGCCGCCTACCAGCAGTTTGTCAAAGCCGGTTGGCCCGCGCTGAGCGCCGACCCGGCTTTTGGCGGCCAGGGGCTGCCCCTGGTGGTCAGCCAGTGCTTCAACGAAATGCTCAACAGCGCCAACCAGGCCTGGGCCATGTACCCCGGGCTTACCCACGCGGCCTATGCGTCGCTGCACACCTACGGCACGCCTGAGCAGCAGGCCAAGTACCTCCACAAGCTGACCAGTGGCGAATGGACCGGCACCATGTGCCTGACCGAGCCGCATTGCGGGACCGACCTGGGGCTGATGCGCACCAAGGCCGAAGCCCAGCCCGACGGCACCTACAAGATCACTGGCAACAAGATTTTCATCAGCGCCGGTGAGCACGACCTGGCCGACAACATCATCCATCTAGTGCTGGCCCGCCTGGTCGATGCGCCGCCCGGCATCAAGGGTGTCAGCCTG
>JANOAP010000233.1:0-7716 GCA_031411175.1 Rhodoferax sp.
CCGCTACGTGGCGATGGAAACATCATTTGCCAACGGCGGGCAGTTGTCAGCGTCGAATGCAGAGGTGTGGAACCATTCATCCACCATCCTCAAGGGTTTGAAATGGATGCTGAAATGCGACGCACCGCTCTTGGTCAACCCCAAGCCCAGCTGGCACAAGCTGAGCTGGTTTGTGGAGTTCATCAGCAACATCCCGCATTACGAGCGCAACACGATTGAATCCACGCGCCTGGCCATTGCAGCGCGTGAACACCTGTTTGCCTGGGCACAGGCCGAAGGCGTGGACTTTGACCTCAAAAAAGAAGGCATCCTGCACATCTACCGCGACAAAAGAGGCTTTGAGCACGCGGGTGAAGTCAGCAAGATGCTGGCCCAGGGCGGCTTGCCGCGCCGTGCGGTGGCGCCCAGTGAAATGAAAGCGATTGAGCCCACGCTGGCCGGCAATTACTACGGCGGCTACTTCACAGAGAGCGACTCCACCGGCGACATTCACAAGTTCACCACCGGCATGGCCAAAGCGGCTGAGCGCCTGGGGGTGCAGTGCCTTTACGGACAAGACGTCCTGACCCTGCACAGCGATGGCACCAAGGCTGAAGTGACTGTGGCTGACAGTGGTGGCCATACCACGCACCAGTTCGATGGCCTGGTGGTCTGCGCAGGTGTAGAGAGCCGCAACTTTGCTGCCCAGTTGGGGGACAGGGTCAACATCTACCCGGTCAAGGGTTACTCCATCACCGTCAATCTGCCCGATGCGCAAAGCCAGGCGTCGGCGCCCACGGTGAGCCTGCTGGACGACGAGACCAAGCTGGTCACCAGCCGCCTGGGCGTGGACCGTTTCCGAGTTGCCGGTACTGCCGAATTCAACGGCTACAACAAAGACATTCGCGCTGACCGCATTCGGCCCTTGATCGCGTGGGTGAACCAGTGCTTCCCTGGCATCAACACCCGCCAGGTTGTGCCCTGGGCCGGCCTGCGCCCCATGATGCCCAACATGATGCCGCGCGTGGGCCGGGGCAAAGCTGCCAATGTGTTCTACAACACGGGGCATGGGCACCTGGGGTGGACGCTGTCAGCGGTGACGGCGGACATGGTGGGGGGTGTGGTGCAGAATGTTGTGGACGGGAAGGCAACTTCAGCCGGGCAGTTGGCCCATGTATCTCTTCAATAGTTTGATATATATTTTGAATTAAATGGGTGTCGGAGCCACCCGGATCCGGAAGGGGCCGGATGGATTACGTGGGCAACCCCAACATCGACAAGTGGCTGGGCGAAAAGTTGTTGCTGTGCCTGCGAGCCAGACGCAGTGCGAGATCCCTGTTGGCGTTTTTGCCAAGAGTGACGGCGCCGCGCTGCGTGCCATCACCTCCAGATTCACGCGGGGGGTATATTCCTAGTGGGGCGTTGGCACGCCCTATATAAACTTCCTTTCGTTTGATCAATGGCCCAAAGGGCCCGGCAAGGCATGCACGACTGTGTCTCCCCTTTCGAGAATTTCGACATCACGAGCCTTCTGGAGCAGCGGGCCGGCAGTCGTGGGCATCATCCTTTTCTGATCTGGGCACCATTCGACGGCACGCTCAGGACCTGGAGTTATGCACAATTCGCGCAAGACGTAGCCTGCATTGCCGGTGGTCTGCTGGAGCGTGGCGTCCGGACGGGCGATCGTGTGCTCGTCCAGCTTGAGAATTGCCCGCAAGCATTGCTCATGCTGTTTGCCTGCGCGCGCATTGGTGCCGTGCATGTGCCCGTGGCGTCAGCGACCCGGCCGGCGGAAGTTGCATGGTTTGTGGAGTTCACGCAGGCGGTCGGCGTGGTGACGCAGCCAGACTTTGCGGCAGGTATTGCACAGGTCTGCCCCAACCTTGGCTGGATGGCCGTCACGACAACCAACGCCGGGGACGATGCGGTGCCCTGGACCTTGCCTGCCGGTGCCATTGCCTTCGAGTCGCTTTACGGTCAACCTTCGGCCCAACGCGTGCCCGATCCGGATCTCGATGCATTGATCCTCTTTACGTCGGGCACGACGTCGAGGCCGAAAGGCGTGGTCTGGACGCATGCCAACGTTCTTTGGGGGGCACGACTGGGTGCCTCGCAACAGGGCCTGCGCGCAGACGATGTGGTCCACCTCTTCCTGCCACTGAATCATGTAGTGGCTCTGTCATGGACGTTTCTCCCTGTTCTTTGGACCGGTGCCAGCGTCGTTCTGCAACCCCGTTTTTCGGCAAGCCGCTACTGGCCCGCTGTCATCGAATACGGAGTTACCGTAGGCTCGCAGGTGATCTTTACGGCGAACGCGCTGGCGCAGCACGAGGTGCCGAAGCACAAAATCCGGCAATGGACGAATGCGCTGAATCCCCCTGGCCAGGAGGATCACTTCAGATTGCGAGTGTTGGGCGCATGGGGCATGACCGAGATGGCCGCGCAAGGTATCGTGGGGGATCCGTTTGCGTCACAACCCCCGGGTTCCATCGGACGCCCTTCGCTGGCCTATGGCATCCACGTGCAAAATGATGACGGCACTCCGGCATCCATCGGGTCGCCCGGGAATCTTCTTGTGAAGGGCGTCCGCGGCCTGTCCATCTTCAAGGAATATCTCAAGGACCCGGATGCCACCCGCGAAGCGTTTGATGACGACGGACTTTTCAGGACAGGCGACAGGGTGATCGTTTGGGAAGACGGGTTTATCCAGTTTAGCGAACGCGTCAAGGACGTGATCAAGGTCGGCGGCGAAGGTGTGTCACCCGCTGAGATTGAGCGTGTGGTGCTGGAGGTACCCGGCATCCGCGAAGTCGCGGTGGTCGCACAGGCGCACGAGGCATACGGGCAGGTGCCAGTTGCCTTTGTTGTGATGCGCGAAAAACTTCACATCTCCGAACATGCTGGCGTCAGCGCGTCGGTGCTGGCCCATTGCGGCACCTCGCTTTCCAAGTTCAAGGTTCCGCGCGAAGTCATCGTCATGGATGAGCTGCCCCGAATTAACTTTGGGAAAATCGCAAAGGCTCAGCTCAGGGACTGGTTGCAAGCCAGACCCTGATCACGGCTGGTTACACTTTTCGGGAGAGCCATTTATGACCGCAACACCATTCACTGCAAACGCACTTATTTTCCGACCCACTCTTTCGCTTGTATGCGCGATGTTTGCCGCCGTTGGTGTCACCAGCGCTGTGGCTCAACCCGCAGCCGGTCCGTACCCGTCAAAGCCGATCACGCTCGTCACCTTGACACCGGCCGGCGGATCGCTCGACATTCTGGCGAGGTCCATCGGCAGCGGCTTGCAGCGCCAGATGGGCCAGTCTGTTGTCGTGGAACACAAAGTGGGCGCGGGGGGCAACATCGGGGCGGAGGCGGTTGCGCGGGCGACTCCGGATGGCTACACGATTGGCATGATTACCGTATCGACCCATGGCATCAATCCGTCGCTGTATGGCAGTGCCATGCGCTTTGATGCGATCAAGGACTTTTCTCCGATCACCATTGCGGCCGAGTTGAACAACGTGGTGGTGGTCAATGCTTCGCTTTCGATCAACAGCATTCCTGAGTTGGTCGCTTACGCAAAAGCCAATCCGGAAGGCCTGTCTTTCGGCTCGGCAGGGGCTGGCACGTCGCAACATCTGGCGGGTGAGCTCATGAACAGTCTGGCGGGCATCAAGATGACGCATGTGCCGTACAAAGGGGCTGCGCAGGCGGTGCCGGACCTGCTCGCGGGCCGCACCCAGCTTATGTTTGTGAGTATTCCGGATGTCATCGCCCACATCAAGAGTGGCAAACTCCGGGCGATTGCCGTGACTGGCACCAAGCGCGCTCGGGCGTTTCCGGATGTGGCGCCGGTCGCAGAACAAGGCTACCCAAGCTACAAGGTGACCGCCTGGTTCGGCGTTGCCGCACCCGCCAGGACGGCGCCCGAGATCGTGGCGCGCCTCCATCGAGAAATCAGTGCGGTGCTGGCGGTTCCCGAGACGCAGGAAAGGCTGACGGGCCTGGGGCTAGATCTGGTTTCGGCATCGCCCGAGCAGTCTGCCGCATTCATCAAGTCTGAAATTGAGTTGTGGGGCAAGCTGGTGCGTCAGAGTGGCGCCAAGCTCGAATAAACGCCGCCCTCAGCCTTTCACGGCTGAGGTTCCCAGGCGTGGTGCTTGAGCCAGTGGTCCAACATCGGGGCTCGGTCACCGCCCCAGAATGATTCGCCATCTGCGATGAAGAACGGCACGCCGAATACGCCTTTGCCGATGGCCATCTCGACCGCGCTTTGCAGTGCGGCCTTGACTTCGTATGACGCGATGGCAGCGATGGTTTCATTGCGTGCCAACCCCAATGTGGCCGCTTCGTCGGCAACGGCCTGCGGGCTGGTGATGTCCAAGCTGCGCACCCAAAGCCGTTCATAAATTTGCTTCGCAAACGCGACGGCCAGTGCTGGATCGCGGGCCTTGAGCCACACAAAGGCCCGCATGGCAGATAGCGAGCTCACGCCCTGGAGCCCATGGTGTTTGAACGGCACCCCCAGCATTTTGGCGACCCGCACTGCGTCGGCATTCAGATAGGGGCCTTTGATGGGTGTTTGTGGCAACGGTTTCATGCCCATGATCTTGAGAATCGTCACCCCAATCAATACGGGACACCAATCGATAGACCGTCCGTGCGCCGCAGCAATACGCTCGATCTGGCTCACGCCCAGATAGCCATAGGGTGACATCAGGTCAAAATAAAACTCAACAGGCGCACTCATGGGTTGTTGTTCTCCAGTGCCAACTTGTAAGAGATTGCAAATTAAAATGGCCAATAGCCGACATATTTATTAAACACTACGCTATAAATTAAATAGCAAAAAAAACAGTTATTCAAATCTCTAAATTGGCTCCACGCTGACGCAACCATTGCTACGCTCACGGTATTGCGGTAACCCCTTGTCTCTGTAGAACTTATGACACCGTTCAGATTTGTGGGGCCACTTTTAAGAAGTGTCGGTATTTTTTACAAGTACGGCAGGCATTGCGGACACCGGTCCCCAAAAGAAATGGTAAGCAATTGATACATAACAATTTATTTTTATGGCATGTATTTTGCTATCACTCTCTCTAAAGGAC
The DNA here is from genome assembly GCA_031411175.1 of Rhodoferax sp. GTDB lineage: Bacteria > Pseudomonadota > Gammaproteobacteria > Burkholderiales > Burkholderiaceae_C > JANYCG01. Next base: position 5,082 of record JANOAP010000233.1, read on the forward strand.
GCCGTCCGGCGTGCGCCTAAACTATTCCAGGAGATCAAAAATGCATGCATCAGGTTTCAAGTTTTTAAAGGCGGCTGGGTTTTCCGCACTGACACTGCTGGCCTGGCCGGCCGCGCTGCATGCGGCTCCCGCCCTGAGCGTCGGGGTTTCCGACATGGTTGCGACTGATTGGCAACAAGTCGTGGTGCTGCATCAAGGTCCGGCGGGCATTACACAAACCATCAGCACCATAGCATCCAGCAACACGGTCTGGCTCAGCACGTGGAGTGTTCCCGCTACTTCCAGCGCCTTTTCCTCTGATGACCGGATGGCCAATATTTACACCGCACAGGTTTGGCAGCCGTCGGTGCAGGGGGCACTTGACTTCCTTGACTTCGCCATCGACGTGCGCGGTTTGAACACTGTCTTTTCCAACGGCTCCACGGGATCAATTCGGCCGGTTATCCGGCAAGGTGGCAGAGTTTTCAGTGCGGCCAGCACGGATTTGACCGTGTTTGTGAGTTCCATTTTTAGCCCTTTAACATGGCACCTGGAAGATACCGATACGTGGATAGACGTTAACGCGAACGGGGGGGCCGATTTTTCGAGCTCAGGTGGCGCTATTGAGTTCGGATACCGATATACCCTACAAGCAAGCTGCTCCTCTGCCGCCGGGTGTGGCGCGGCTTCCATCAATTTGGCAGTCGACAATTTTCGAGTAGACGCCTTTGCCGTTTCGAACGCTGTGCCCGAGCCTGGCAGCCTGGCCTTGGTGCTTTGCGGGCTTCTGGGTCTGCCGCTAGTACGTCGCTGGAGCGCACAGCGCTGACAAGTAGTCGCCCTTGTATTACCAGGCTGCCGCAACCCGCAGCGCTGGCACTTTGGCATGGTTTAAAGCACCACTAGGTGCAACGCATTTGGAGCGGTAGCGGCGGGGACAAAAGGGTCAGGTCTCCCATTCCCCGTTCAACTTTGGTTGCCTGTTCACCATGATCTGAATTCTTTTTTGGGATATGGAAGACCCATTGAGGACTCTTGAAGGCGGTAGCGGTAGCAGGAGCTGGTGAAGGTTGAATTGGGTGTATCAAATAGCCGCACTTTATGAGGCTAGTTTATTCAAGCAATCCCCGCCTTCACCTTCAACCGCCACGCATGCAGCAGCGGCTCGGTATACCCGCTGGGTTGCGCCAACCCCTTGAACACCAGATCGGCCGCCGCCTTGTAGGCCATGCTGGTGCCAAAGTTGCCTGCCATGTTCTTGTAAAGCGGGTCACCGGCGTTCTGCTTGTCAACCACAGCGGCCATGCGCTCGAAGGTTTCGGTGATCTGCGCTTCGCTCACCACGCCATGCAGCAGCCAGTTGGCCATGTGCTGGCTGCTGATGCGCAGCGTAGCGCGGTCTTCCATCAGGCCGATGTTGTGGATGTCGGGCACCTTGCTGCAACCCACGCCCTGGTCGATCCAGCGCACCACGTACCCCAGAATGCCCTGGGCGTTGTTGTCCAGCTCCTGCTGCTTTTGTTCGGGCGTCCAGTCGGGCGTGGCGGTCACGGGGAAGGTCAGCAGGCCGGTGAGCAGTGCGCGGCATTCCTTGTCTGCATCAATTTTTTCCAGTGTCTTTTGCACCTTGCTGACCTTGACCTGGTGGTAGTGCAGCGCATGCAGCGTGGCACCGGTGGGGCTGGGCACCCAGGCGGTGTTGGCACCGGCCAGCGGGTGGGCAATCTTTTGCTCCATCATGGCCTTCATCAGGTCAGGCATGGCCCACATGCCTTTGCCGATTTGTGCCTTGCCGCGCAGGCCGCAGGCCAGGCCAACCAGCACGTTGCTTTTCTCGTAAGCGGCAATCCAGGCGCTTGATTTCATGTCGCCCTTGCGGATCATCGGACCGGCCAGCATGGCGGTGTGCATTTCGTCGCCAGTGCGGTCCAGGAAGCCGGTATTGATGAAGGCCACGCGGCTCTTCGCTGCGGCAATGCAGGCTTTCAGGTTGACGCTGGTGCGGCGTTCTTCGTCCATGATGCCGAGCTTTACCGTGCTGTCTTTCAGGCCCAGCACTTTTTCCACGCGGCTGAACAGCTCGGCGGCAAAGGCGATTTCAGCGGGGCCGTGCATCTTGGGTTTGACGATGTAAACGCTGCCTTTGCGCGAGTTGCGGATGGCGTCTTTCTTCGTGCGCTTCAAGTCATGAATGGCAATCGCGGTGGTCACCATGGCATCCAGAATGCCTTCGGGGATTTCCTGGGTGCTGCCATCGGCGGCGGTGTAGAGCACCGCCGGGTTGGTCATCAAGTGGCCCACATTGCGCACAAACATGAGCGAGCGGCCATGCAAGTTAACGGTCTTTCCCTTCGGCGATGTGTAAACGCGGTCCGGGTTCAACCCGCGCGTGAACGTGCTGCCACCCTTGCTCACGGTTTCGGTCAGCGTGCCCTGCAGAATGCCCAGCCAGTTGCTGTAGCCCAGCACCTTGTCATCCGCATCCACACAGGCCACCGAGTCTTCCAGGTCCAGGATGGTGGACAGCGCCGCTTCCACCACCAGGTCGCTCACGCCGGCCGCGTCCGTCTTGCCGATGGCGGTGCTGCGGTCGATCTGGATGTCCAGATGCAGGCCGTTGTGTTGCAGCAGCACGGCGGAGGGTGCCGACATCTTG
>JANOAP010000234.1:0-1518 GCA_031411175.1 Rhodoferax sp.
TCTCCTGGTTTTTCTGCCCCAGGACGACCATGTTGGCGTCTCGCAAAAAATCCCTTCCGGGCAACGCGATGAACTGCGCTCTCGCCTGCAGGCGCTCACCATTGATCAGGGTGGGGGATTCATTTTGCGAACCAATGGCGAAGATGCGTCAGACATTGAGTTGTCAGAAGATATTGGCTATTTACGCAAGGCTTGGGCCCGCATCAAGGATGCCTCTGTGCGGCTGCCACCCGCTTCATTGCTTCACCAGGACCTGAATCTTTTGCAGCGCGTGTTGCGCGACATGGTGGGCGAGAACACCCAGACCATTCGCGTGGATTCGCGCGAGCAGTTTGAGGCACTGAAGACATTTGGCCAGGAGTTCATGCCCGCTGCGGCTGAGAAACTTCAGCACTATCGGGGCGAACGGCCAATCTTCGATCTCTATGGCATTGACGAGGAAATCGCGCGCGCGCTGGGTCGCCGGGTGGACCTCAAGTCAGGTGGCTACCTGATCGTGGACCAGACCGAAGCGCTGACCACCGTTGATGTCAACACCGGTGGCTTCGTCGGTGCGCGCAATTTTGACGACACGATCTTCAAGACCAATCTGGAAGCCGCGCAGGCGATTGCACGGCAGTTGCGGTTGCGCAATCTGGGCGGCATCATCATTGCCGACTTCATCGATATGGTGCGTGAAGACCACCGGGATGCCGTTCTGGCGGAGTTCCGCAAGCAGTTGCAGCGGGATCGCGTGAAGACCATGGCGGGCGGGTTTTCGCAGCTCGGCCTGGTGGAGATGACCCGCAAGCGCACCCGGGAATCGCTGGCCCATATGCTGTGCGAGCCGTGCGCTGTTTGCGAAGGCAAGGGCAGTGTCAAGACCGCCCGCAGTGTGACGTATGACATCTTCCGCGAAATTTTGCGCGAAGCCCGGCAGTTCAATCCGCGCGAGTTTCGGGTGGTGGCGTCGCCCAAGGTGATTGAGTTGTTTCTCGATGAGGAAAGCCAGCATCTGGCGGGCCTGAGCGAGTTCATCGGCAAACCTGTATCGTTGCAGAGCGAGGCCGCCATGGGGCAGGAACAGTACGACATCGTGTTGTTGTAAGGGCAGCGCATGCCCTTGTTACCTACCTTGCGCAGTGCCAATGCGTCACCGATCCCGATTCTCACCTACCACCAGATCGACGACGCGCCAGCCAGCGGCGCCGCGTTCCGCAGCCTCTACGTGGGACCAAAAGCCTTTGCACGGCAGATGGCGTGCCTGCGCTACCTCGGGTATCGCGGCTTGTCGATGTCGGCCCTGTTGCCCTACCTGAGCGGCGAAAAAACAGGCAAGGTGGTCGGCATCACGTTTGATGACGGGTATCTGAATAACCTCACCCATGCCCTGCCGGTGCTTCAGCGCCATGGATTTACAAGCACCTGCTATGCCGTCAGTCAGCGGGTGGGCCAGACCAATTTGTGGGACCATGATGCCGGCATTGCGCAAACACCGCTGATGAATGCCGGGCAGCTTCAGCGTTGGGTGGCGGGTGG
>JANOAP010000235.1:0-11715 GCA_031411175.1 Rhodoferax sp.
CTCATTTGCCGCCGCCAATCACGACTTTGCGCGACCCGCCCTCGCCCTGCGGCAGTGCCCGCAAGGCAATAACCCAATCGGGCCACGCGCCTTGCGCATCAACCAAACCCAGGCGAACCTGCTCAGGTGCTGTGTCAACAACGGGCCAGCCACTCTGCCAACCGCGAGGCCAAGGCTCGGCGGGGTTGCGCGCTTCGGGTGGCTGTCCCTGGGCTTGCACCGCAAATTGGGTGACCCCCGGAACAAGCGTGCGGGATTCCGCCAAGCGCCAATTGGGCAGGGGCGCATCAGGACTCCAGGGGGTAAAACGCAGGACCAGTTCGCGCCCGGTGCCACTGTCTTCCATCGCCAGCCTGAAAAAATGACGGCCACCCACGTTCGGTCTGGCGGGCATGATGCCAACCCAGACCAGGCTATCTGGCATAGCCTGAAAGGGGATGATTTGTTTGCCTGTGGCCCCAGGCTCGTCCATCTTCAACGTGGAAACGCGTGCAAGGGTTTGCTGCAGAAAAGCTCTGGCAACGCGAATCTCGTCAAGCCTTTCCAATCGCTGGTCAATGCGGGTTTCAGTCTGCGCCATGGTGCGCAGGGCTGAGACCAGCCCCAGCATGATGATGGACAGCAGCGTCATGACCACCAGCAGCTCAATCAGCGTGAAGCCGCGCTGGGGGCTGGATTGCCGCGCTACGCTCGCAATGACGGAAAGACCTCCGCGGGGCACCCCCACACCAATATCATCGTGAGGCTGCCGTATCCTACCGTCATCGTGAGTCTGTCCTTCACCTCCGTCATCGCGAGGCTGAAAGCCGTGGCGATCCACACTTTTGCGGTCTACGGCGCGTGATTTCACCGCATCACCTCGCCGGGCTGTGGTTTTCTCTGCGGCAGCAGCGTCACCAGGTCCATCTGGCCGGGCCGAGAGCCGGTAATCCACTGGATGGACAGCCGGATTTCGTGCAGCGGCACGGCCTGCGGCATGTTCAGGCCGCTGTCAAATGGCTTGCTGCGCACCTGCCACTGGAACCCGGCGGATTCGCCCTGCTCGTTCCAGCCATCGGCGCGCACATGGTTGCGGCTGGCCAGTATCGACTCTGCCAGCCAGGCGGCGTGCTGGCTCTGGGTGGCGTCAGTGACATTCCGGGCGCTGCCACCGGCCATGCGGTACAACAGGCCCAGCGACATGGCCATAATGGCAAACGCCACCAGCAACTCCAGCAAAGAAAAGCCGCGTTGTTTCATGAAGATCAGGGCGTGCGGGGTTCTTGCGATATCTGGCCCAGCAACCAGTCCACCCGGATATTGACCCCCGCGCCTGACGGCCTGACGAGTTCGATGGTGCCGCCCGTAGAGCCGCCCTCGGGCATGAAGACAATCGTGGGATGCTGGGTTTGGTCTGCCGACTCATTCTTCGCCACGGTGGTTTTAACTTGCAATGAGCTTGGCAGCGCCTTGAGCGTTCGGCCTTCAATGCCAAACTGCCGGTCTGCCAAGTCCACACGAAAAACCACGACCTTCCCGTAAGCAATGGCTTGCTGCCGGGCCTGACGTAAATCAACCATCATGGCGCGAACGGTGTCGCGGTATTGGCTGACCTCGCGCAACCGCTCGAACGCAGGAGGAACCAGAGCCACCAGCATGGCACCAATGGCCATGACCACCAGCAACTCGATCAGCGTGAAGCCCTGCTGGCGCCAGCCGCGAGGTGCGCAGCTTTGGCTGGGCTGGCTGTCAGGGTTTATTGCGGATATCGGCGTTTTCACCTTCGCCGCCTGTAACGCCATCAGCCCCTAAAGAAATAATGTCTACGCCCCCGTTGGTGGTGGGGCTGTTGTAAACATAGGGCTTGCCCCAAGGGTCATTCGGCACGCCGCCTTTGGTGTAGGGGCCATTCCAGCCAGTCACCGCCGCAGGCTTGTTCACCAGGGCATCAAGCCCCTCTTTGGTATTGGGAAACCGCCCAACGTCCAGCTTGAACAACTCCAGAGACTTCTCAAGATCAGCAATTTGCAGGGCCGCCGTCTTGGATTTGGCACCCCCCAGTTGCCCCAGAACCCGCGGACCCACCAGACTGGCCAGCAACGTCAGAATGGCAAGCACAACGAGCAATTCGATCAGCGTGAAACCTTTGCTCAAACGCTTTGGAGAGGGGGTTAACACGGGAGTTGGGTGCATGTACAGAGCTGGAGTGAGTAGGTAAAAATTATAGGGCACTTGACCAAACTCACATTGCCCACGGCGGAGGACTTGCCCACTGCCGGGATGGCGATCTATGCACCTTCAGGAGTCGATTTATCGCGTCATCGCGAGGCCGCAGGCCGCGGCGATCCATGGCCAATTGTCTGGGCTGTCGCTACAGGATGCGTTCGTACAAATCTGTCCAGCCAGAATTCAAGCCTTCAATAAGGGCGAGCTTTTTCGCTCTCGATCCGGCTTTTAGCTGTTTTTCACGGGCAACGGCATCCAGCATGGTTGAATGCAATTCGTAATAAACCAGCACATGAACACCGTACTTGCTGGTGAAGCCTTCAACCAGATTGTTTTTGTGCTGCCAGATGCGCTGAACCAGGTTGGACGTTACGCCGACATAAAGCGTGCCGCGTGGCTGGCTCGCCAGAATATAAACGGCTGGCTGCATGGTGTGGGCGGTTTGCAATGAAAGTTAAAGGCATGGATTGCCACGCTACGCCCGCAATGACGCAAATCCACAAATAGTCAGACTACGCTCGCTGCAATGGTGCTGCATGAATTTCAAGGCTGCGGTAACCTGTAGATTGCCACGCTACGCTCGCAATGACGAGTTCCGCCCCGCCATCGCGAGGTCGCATCCATCCCCGTCATAGCAAGGCCACAAGCTACCCTCGTCATCGCGAGGCCACAGGCCGTGGCGATCCATAGCGGCAATCTACACAGCCAGGTCATTGATGGACAGGATGCCCAGCAGGATGGAAACAATGATGGAGGCGATGATCAGCCCCAGCACCAGAATCAGCACCGGCTCCAGCAAGGTGAGCCCGCGCTTGATACCGGTTTCAACATCTCGATTGAAGATGCGGGCCAGTTCCAGCAGCATGGGGCCCATGCGCCCGGTCTCTTCCCCGACGCGGATCAGGCTAATGGCCAGGGGCTCGAAAATGCCGCTGGCCTTGAGCGCATCCACCAGTCTGCCACCGCCCTTAACCTTGGGCACAACCCCCTCCAACGCCTGGCGCAGGTTGACGTTGCCCACGGTCTGCGTGGCGATTTGCAGGGCAGAGATGAGCGGCACACCATTGCCCAGCAGGGTGCCAAGTGATCGCGCAAAAAGCGTCAAGTCGTACTTGAGCATGAGCTTGCCAAACAACGGCAGGCGCAGTGCCCGGGCTTGCCACCATTGCCGCCCATTTGGCGAGCGCCACCAGGCGCGCAGAATCCAGAACAGCAGGAATAGGCCCAAACCAATCATGGGCGCGTAGTCGGTAAAAGCCCGACCCACCACCATCACGATACGGGTGGGCGTGGGCAGCGCGTCCCCCATGCCCTTGAAAAGCGTCTCGAACTGGGGCACAACGAAACCCAGCATGGCGATCAGCGACAGCAAGGCTACACCCATCAGAATAGCCGGGTAAATGGTGGCCGACACAATGCTTTCGCGCAGGGCACGCAGCCGCTCCAGGTGTTCAACCAGTCGCTCCAGCACCGCGCTGAGTTGCCCTCCGGCTTCGCCGGAGCGAATCATGTTGACATAGAAGTCGCCAAACTGCTGCGGGTGGCGCGTGAGTGCCCGGCTCAATGGCACGCCACCCTTGACGTCATCCAGAATGGTCTGGGTCAGGGCGACCATCGCGGGCTTGGCGTTCATGCCGATGAGCACGCGCAGTGCATTGTCAAGCGCCAGCCCGGCCTTGAGCATGATGGACAGCTCGCTCGTCATGACCAGAATGTCAGCCGGGCTGATCACGCTGGATGTGAACAGGCCGGACAAGCGCGACGGACCCGGTTCCTGCGCCAGGCTCGCCGTAGCAAGACTAGCACCGCTGCCTCCAGCCTCATTGATCAGCAGTGGCGTTAGCCCCTGGGCGCGCAAAAGCTGCATGGCCTGCGCCTGGCTTGCGGCCTGCAGGCGACCTTCAGCAATCTGGGAGTCGGCTTTGGCGGCTTTCCATACAAAGTCAGGCATCGCTGCTGTCCTCGGTCACGCGCAGCAGTTCTTCCAGGCTGGTGATGCCAGCCGCCACTTTGCGCAGCCCGTCTTCATACAGTGTGTGCATGCCAGCCGCAGTGGCTTTGGTGTGCAGCGACGCGGCGTCAAGCCCGTCCAGAATGCCCCTGCGCATATTGTCATCCAGCACCAGCAATTCATGGATGCCGCAGCGGCCAGCGTAGCCGGTTTGGCGGCATTGCTCGCAGCCCACCGCCTTGTAAAGCTGCGGTGCCTCCAGCCCCATGCGCTGCAAACCACTGCTGACGCGCAAAGACGGCGCAGGCTGATAGGGCTGCTTGCAGTGGTCGCACAGGCGGCGGACCAGTCGCTGGGAGAGCACGCCATTGACGGATGAGGTAATCAGATACGACTCAATGCCCATGTCTTGAAGGCGCACGATGGCACCTGCTGCCGTGTTGGTGTGCAGGGTAGACAACACCAGGTGACCGGTCAGCGCCGACTGCACCGCAATCTGGGCGGTTTCGCCGTCGCGCATTTCGCCTATCATGATAATGTCCGGGTCCTGTCGCAGAATGGAGCGCAAAGCGCTGGCAAAGCTGAGCCCGATTTGCTGGTGCACCTGGATCTGGTTGATGCCCTCCAGCTGGTACTCCACCGGCTCTTCCACCGTGATGATTTTGTGGGCGCTGGCATCGAGCTTTGACAACGCGGTGTACAGCGTCGTGGTCTTGCCCGAACCTGTAGGCCCGGTGATCAGCAGGATGCCGTGGGGGCGTGCCAGCAACTGGTTGAACCGCGCCAGGTTGTCTTCTGCAAATCCCATAGCCTCCAGGCTGTAGCGCACACTGGATCGGTCCAGCACGCGCATGACCACACTTTCGCCATGGACAGTCGGCACGGTCGAAACCCGCAGGTCCAGTTCACGACCTTTGACGCGGGTCTTGATGCGCCCGTCCTGGGGCAAACGGCGTTCGGCAATATCGAGATGCGCCATCAGCTTGACGCGCGAATTAACGGCCGCGCTGTGCTGGGGCGACACCACTTCAGACATGTAAATAACACCATCAACCCGGTAGCGCACGTGCAGGCCGTCGTCAAACGGCTCCAGATGAATGTCAGAGGCCCGCAGGTCCGTCACCCGCCCGATGATCTGGTTGACCATACGGATCACCGGCGCTTCACTCGCCATATCTTTCAGGTGCTCGACAAAGTCACCGGAATCGGCCTCAAAATTGCCGCCGTCCAGGCCTTCGGGCGTCTCGTCACCGGATGTCAACGCCCGGTCAATGTCGGCTTCAACAGCCACGCAGGGATACACCTTCAAGCCGGTGGCCAATTCAAGCGCCTTGAGGACAAACGCGTCGTCAGGCACCGCCATGGCGACCGTCAGTCCACTCTCGTCCCGCTTGAGCGGAAACACATGGTGGGTCCGCAGAAAATCAGGCTGAAGGCCCTCTACCTCGGGTGCCATGTCCGGGAAATGATCAAACCCCACAAACGGCAACCCAAAAAGCTGGGCCTGAGCCTGGGCAACGTCGGTTTCAGACACCAGCCCCAGATTGATCAGCACCGGCCCCAGGACGCCGCCGGTTTCTTCCCGAGCCAAGGCGGCGCGCTCAAGATCACGCGCCGAGAGTTTCCCCATGCCCACCAGCAACTCACCCAGCCGGGCCAGCTTTTCTTGCGGGTTTGCCTGGCTTGGCGTTTTTTCCGTGGCGACAGCGGTCATGGGCAAGTGTGAATGGACGGGCTTATTCGAATCGATAACCGGCTATGGTAAGGGCAAACGGGCAACCCATCGGGCTGCAAAACTGCTTACATGAAGCCCGAGCCCGGCGCGGTAAGATTGCCGACCTGCCAAACCTGCGCGCCTCTTTTTATAAGCTCCTTGATTTTCATAGCCTTAACTACATTGCGAAGCTTCTGCCTACCCGTCAGTGATGGTCTCCCGTGAGCGCCCAGATTTCGGTCATTATTGTTAATTACAACGCCGGTGCCTTGCTGCGCGCCTGTGTGGACTCGATATTGAACTGCCCGGTGCAGGTGGAAATCGTGGTGGTGGACAACGCCTCGAAAGACGCCAGCCTCGACAGCGTTCAGGGCCTGCCCCACGTCCAGATCATCAGAAACCGGGAGAACGTCGGATTTGCAAGCGGATGTAATACCGGGTTACGAGTTTCGACAGCACCTTACATTCTTTTTCTGAACCCGGACTGCTCATTCAAGCCCGGTGCCCTGGCTGAGCTGGTCAACGTGCTGGATTCCGGCCCACGCGTCGGCATGGTGGGCGGTTTGCTGACCAATGTAGACGGTAGCGAGCAGGTGGGTGCACGAAGAGCCGTACCAACGCCATGGCGCTCCTTCGTGCGGGCTTTCGGGCTGGTCAGTCTGGCGGGCTGGTGGCCGCGCCTCTTTTTTGATTTCAACTTGCACAAGCAGCCCTTGCCCACACATCCGGTTGAGGTTGAGGCCATTTCGGGTGCCTGCATGATGATCAAGCGCGCAGCACTGGAAGACGTTGGCGAGTGGGACGAAGGCTATTTTCTGCACTGCGAAGACCTGGACTGGTGCATGAGGTTCCGCCAGAAGGGCTGGAAAATACTGTTTGTGCCGTCAGCCGTGATCACGCACGTGCTGGGCTTCTGCGGCAGAAACCGGCCCGTATTTGTGGAGTGGCACAAGCACAAGGGCATGATGCGTTTTTACCGCAAGTTCTTCAAAGAAGACTACCCCGGCTTGCTGATGCTGCTGGTGGGTGCCGGTGTCTGGCTCCGGTTCGGTGTCGTTGCGGCTTCTTACACGGTGTCGCGTGCGGGCCGCGCACTGCGGGGCGTCTTCAGCAGCGGAGCATGATCAAGGCGCTTTGATCATTCGGCCTTGATCTCTGCCTCGCGGATCAGGCGCATCCAGCGCTGCACGTCTCTTTGCACCAGTGCGCGGGCCTCGCCCACATTGAGATTCATGGCCTTGCCACCCGCCTTCTGAAAGGCATCCACCACATCGGGCGCAGCAATGACCCGTGACAGTTCGGAGCGCAAGCGTTCCAGCACGTCGGGCGGCGTTCTGACGGGCGCGAACAGGCCAAACCAGGATTCCAGATCCAGCGCCGCAGTGCCAGTCTCGGTGATGGTCGGCACGTCCGGGTGCATGGCATTGCGCGTGGCACCTGATACGGCCAGCGCCTTGACATTGCCCGCATCCACCTGGGGCCTGGCGGTGGGTGACAGGTCGAAAAACACGTCCACCCGCCCCCCCAGCAAATCCTGATAGGCGGCCTGGGCCCCCCGGTACGGCACATGAACCAGTTGCACCCCTGCCAGATGCCACAGCGCAGCCGCCAGCACGTGCTGGCCCGAGCCATTGCCAGCCGAGGCATAAGTCAACTTGGCGGGGCGGGCCTTGGCCTCGGCGACCAGCTCCTTCAAGGACTTGAACGGAAGATCCTTGCGCGCCATCAGGGTGTAGCTGTAGCTCACTGCCAATCCAACCGGCTCAAAGTCCCGCAGACTGTCATACGGCAGGTTTGGGTACAGGCCCATGTTGAGGGCGATGTTGGAGACGGAACCCGTGAGAAGGGTGTAGCCGTCTGGCGCCGCCTTGGCCACGGCATCGGTGCCGATCAGGGTGCCTGAACCGGGGCGGTTTTCCACCACCACAGCTTGTCCCAGCGCCTTGCCCAGACGGTCCGCCAGAAGACGCCCGACAAAATCAAAGCCGCCACCGGGTGGCTGGGGCACAACCACCTTGAGCGCGCGGGACGGAAATGCGCTTTGGGCGCTTGCCCCCCGCATGCCAAGACCGAGCAGCGCCATGCCTGGCATTGCGCGCAGAACGGTTCGCCGGTTGGGCAAGTAGATCATCAACGCTCCAGCGCGCCGCCCGCCAGCCAGCGAGCGCCACGGCTATAAAGCGCTTCAACCACCGGCCCTTTGAGCATGGGCATGTCCAACTTGACCGTGTAGCCAATGCGCGTCTGGATATAGGCCAGATGACGGTAACCTTCCGGAAACGTGGCCAGCGCCTGCGCATCCAGCTTGACCTGGGCTGTGGAGTCGACGGGGTCAATGCGGTCTTTTTCGTAGATCGGCTGGCGGTGCAGCAGCTTCCATTCACCGTTGTGCCGGGTCACAAAGTCATAGAAGCGGCCCGTACAGACCACATCACACATCACGGGTCCATCCACACCTTCGACCATGCCGCGCTGCGAAATAGTCATCTTGGTCTGGGCAATGGCGCGATCGCCCACAACCTCAACCGCAGAGCCGCCCAGAAAATGCAGAATGCTCACGCCTTTGGCCCAACCCTCTTGCGTGACGCGAATGAACTCCGCAAACGGCCCTTGAAACCAGGTGGCCATCATCACGCCGTCCGGGTGCCAGACGGTGGCAAAACGCGCCCAGTCGCCCGCATCGCGCCAGACCGCCCAGCGCTCCACCATCTGGCGGATCAGCAATTCATCGTGCATGTTTTGGGTCATCCCGGTTTCCATATTTCGTTGGTTGTCGCAAGTAGTCCCTTGTTGTCGTTAGCTGTCTTCAGGGCCGGGGTTGAGCAACGTAGTCAACCTGGTGCTTGGCCGTGCGAACGTCAGCCAGTTCAAGTTTGACGCGCAGGTGTTCCGGGTCAAGCGCGTAGGCATCCAGCGCCGACTGCGATTCAAACTCGGAGTACAAAACAACGTCGCAGGCGTAGTCAATGCGGCTGGTGTCCACACCAATCTCCAGGTGCAGCAGGCCGGGAATGCGCCCGCGCATGGACTCAAAGCTGGACTGAAGCCGGGCCAGGTTGGCACCCCGCTCTGCCGCCGTGTCACCCCGCACGTTCCACATCACGATGTGTTTGATCAAAACGCGCTCCACATCATTCGGGCAGTGGGGTCAGGCAGCGGGCGCAAACCCGGCCTTCTGGGGCCACAGATTCACGAAAGCGTGAATGCTGGTGCTGGCGTAAAGCCCGGCCTGCGTGAAAGGCTCGGCGGCCAGCCAGGCATGGGCGGCATCGCGCGAGGGGAAGTCAATGGCCAGCAGGCTGCCGATCATGGCCACGCCGTCATCATGGGTCAATGGCCCCGCAAACGCGATTTGACCCGCAACTGCCGCCAGATAAGCCTTGTGTTCGGGCCGAACGCGCTGGCGCAAAGCCGCTGACTCGGGCTTGTCGATGAGCGTAAAGATGTAAATCATGTGGCAGCCATGGCGACGGGGTTCAGCACGAAGTCGTAGTCCAGGCTGTAGATGCCGTCAGGCCCTTCCACCCAGTCCGCAATCAGGGTGGACCGCACGCCAAACACCACGTCGGAATCCAGGTACTGGTCATGGTCACGAAACACGTGGGTAATCAGCCGCTCGTAGCCCGGCGCTTCGATCATGAAATGCAGGTGGGCCGGACGCCAGGCGTGGTTGCGGGTGGCCTTGAGCATGGCACCCACCGGGCCATCCGTGGGGATGGGATACGCCTCGGCCAGAATGGTCTTGAAGTGATAGCCGCCCTGGTCGTCAGCATGCAGGATGCCACGCGCCTGCGGGTGTGCCAGCGCGGCGTATTGCACATCGTAGTTGCCATCGGCATCGGCCTGCCAGACGTTGATGAGCGCATTGGGCACGGGCTTACCGTCCAGGCCCTTGATGGTGCCCCGCACCACGCACGGCTTGCCGACGGCACCATTGGCCACGTCATCGCCCAACTTGTACCGGGGCGCGTCCTCCAGAAAAAACGGGCCGAACACAGTGGGCTCGGTGCAGCCCTGGGGCTTGTCGTTGTTCATGGCCACCGTTAGCATGGACAGGCCCAGCGTGTCGCTGAGCAGAATGAATTCCTGGCGCTTCTCGTCGCACTTTTGCCCCGTGGCGGTGAGGAACTGGATGCCCTTCATCCATTCGTCTTCAGTCAGCTTGACCTCGCGCGCGAACGCATGAAGGTGCTGCACCAGGCTGGTCATGATTTCCTTGAGGCGCGCATCAGGCGTGGTGGCAAATCGGGCGATGACGGCCTGGGTGATGGTGTCTTGGTTGAGATTGCGCATGGTGGCCTTGAACGGGAAGGGGCAGAACTGGCGGAAGGGGTGAGCGCGATAGAGCGGCACCGTACGAGGTTATTTTGAATGGTCACAATGTAGTTGACGCAGACAATTACAGAAAGCACGTGCGTGCAAATTACTTTTTCGCACAGTGGAACAAATTGCTTGCTCTTTGCGTGATTAGCGACACCCGTCACTGCGAGGCCGCAGGCCGTGGCAGTCCATCAGTGACAAACTGACGATGTGGATTGCCGCGCTGCGCTCGCAATGACGAGGATACTTTGACGGATTATGAAAATCTCAATGATTGAGAAACCCGACGGAGACTGAGCGTGGACCGCTGGACCGAGATTGAATTGTTTGTGCAGGTGGCCGAAACCGGCAGCCTGAGCCGCGCGGCCGAGGCCATGGACTTGTCCAATGCCGCCGCCAGCCGGCACCTGTCGGCACTGGAGCAGCGCCTGGGCGCGCGCCTGGTGGAGCGCAACACACGCCGCCTGTACCTCACCGACACCGGTCAGGAGTTTTTTGGCCGCGCCAAAACCATTCTGGCCGACCTGAAAGATGCGGAATCCACGGTGAACGCCACGGCGCTCAAACCCACCGGGGTGCTGCGCATTACTGCGTCGCTGTCGTTTGCCATGCATCACATTGCGCCCCTGGTGCAGGAGTACACCCGGCGTTACCCGATGGTCACCGTGGCCGTGGAAGCCGCCAACCGCTACTTTGACATCATCGACAACAACATCGACGTGGCGATCCGCACGCGCGAGTTCGAGCCTGATTCCAATTTGACGATTCGCCGCCTGGGCGAAACGCGGCGCATTCTGGCAGCATCCCCTGGCTACGTGGCACAGCACGGCACACCGATAACGCTGGAAGATCTGGTACGCCACAAGCTGCTGATTTATACCTTTGCCAACAACCCCAATGAATTGCGCTTCACGCGCGATGGCAAGACACACGCCATTACCGTCAAGGGCCTGCTGGAGGCCAATGACGGCCAAGTGCTGCGCGCTGCCGCACTGGATGGACTTGGCATTCTGGTCCAGCCCACCTACATTCTGTACGACGACATCGTGGCCGGTCGCCTGGTGCCGGTGCTTGACGAATGGGACCTCCCGCGCCTGACCATCAACCTGGTGTACCCCAGCCGCAAGCACCTGTCGGCCAAAGTGCGCACCTTTATTGACTTCATGGCCGAACATTTCACCAAGATGGATTACGAACGCAAATGGACCGGGCGCATGGGTGTCTACTGACCAGACGCCGTGAGCATGACCCAAACCCTCAATACCGACGTGCTGATCGCTGGCGGTGGCCCGTGTGGCCTGATGCTGGCCAACGAGTTGGGGCGCCGTGGCGTGAGTTGCCTGCTGGTGGATTCAAAACCCGATACGGCTTTCAACCCGCAGGCCAACGCCACACAGGCCCGCACCATGGAGCATTTCCGCCGACTGGGATTTGCGGCCGAAATCCGCTCGCTGGGCCTGCCACCTGATCACCCCACCGATATTGCCTACTTCACGCGCTACACCACCCACGAGCTGGCGCGGCT
>JANOAP010000236.1:0-7410 GCA_031411175.1 Rhodoferax sp.
CGCGCCACCCAGCGGTCGCGTTGCCAGCTGGCCTGCAGCCGCAACTGACGGATGGCGTGCACATCTGGCACCGGCCCCGGGGCCGGTAGTGTTTGAGCGGGGGCAGATCGGCGCCACAGCATGTGGGGCTGTCAGGCACCGGTTTTGTTGGGGGCCACACGCTCCAGCGTGGCGTTGAGGTCGGCGCCGTTCACCTGAATGCGCCCGTAGCGAACGCGGCCCTGCACACTGGCCGAGTCATGCAGGGTGACTTCGCCCTGGCCCGAGTCCAGCAGGCCATTGGTGCGGCCCATCACGGATATTTTTTGGGCTGTGATGTCGCCGGTCACTATGCCGGTTTCGGTGACAACCACCGACACCATCGCATTGGGGGCCTGCGTGAGGTTTCCATCCACCTGACCGCCCACACTGCAGGGGCCATTGAGCACGGCGTTGCCGGTGAAGCGCAGGCCTTCGGCCACCTTGCTCACAGAAGGGCTGTTCTCATCAGGGTCAGCGAGCGGCATGACGACAGCCTGTGCCTGCATGACCGGCATTCTGTGCGGCTGGGCGACGGGCATGGCGGTGCCGACATCGACTTCCATGGCGCCGGGCGCGGTGATGGCGTTATCAGAGCCGCTGTCGTTCAATTCGTTCAGCTCGTTGTTCATGATTTTCCGGGCTCCTCGGTTGTCGTCTCGGTGGTGTTTCATTTTCATGGTGCGATGGCAGGTTCGACTTGCACTTCGTGCAGCACCGGTACGTTGTCGGCAAGGTTAATCGTTCGGAACGGGCCCCGCAAGTCTGCACCATCGTAGAGTTTGAGCCGACGTGCCAGAAGCGTGCCGGTGGCAACGCCGGTGCTGGCTACGTAAGCCATACCAAAGCATTTGACCACGGTGTCCTGCGCAGTGGCATCGGGAGCACCCAGGCGCCCGAAAAGATAAAGGTCGCCCATCACTTGTACGCTGCCTTTCACCACGCCACCCATCCAGACAATGAGCGGGCCGTTCACCCGGACATTGCCCGCGATTTCCCCCTGGACCAGCAGCCCGCCATCAAAGCGGATGTCGCCATCGAGGTGGCTGCCGGGTGCCACGCGGTTAACGACATTCATGGCCACCGGGTCGATGGTCAGCGTGTCCTGGAGGGTTTTTACGTCCAAAGCAGCATTCCCCAGAAAATGACCGCGCCCAGCAGGCAGAAAAGCCCCAGCATGGCAAGCCACAGCGCGTGGCGCTCCAGCCAGCGGCGCAAAGCGCCAGGGCGGCGGCGGGGCTGGCCTGCGGCGTCATTTTGATGGCTGAGCACGACCCAGTCGCGCCAGACGTCCGTCAGAAACGCATCACCGGTTTCAAGATTGACCCTGACCCCATCCCGCTGAACGGTACCCGGGCGCATCCGTTTGCCCAGCACGGTGGTGAAAGGAGCCCCCACGATGGTTTGGGTAAAAAAAGCGTCGGTATCATCCATGAAGAATTAGTTTAACCGGGTTATTTTGGAACGATTCTTCAGCCTGCCAGCCACACAGGTCAGGTCGTCCAGCCAGTCAATTGCACCAGCCGTTCCAGCGCAAAGGCACCCAGCACGGAATTGCCCTTGGCATCCAGCTCGGGTGCCCACACACTGACGGTGCCCCGGCCCGGCACCACGGCCACAATGCCACCGCCCACACCGGTCTTCACCGGCAACCCAATGCGGTAGGCAAAATCGCCCGCTGCGTCGTAGGCACCGCAGGTCAGCAGCAGCGCGTTGACGCGCCGCGCGGCATCGGCGCTCAAAAACTGTTCGCCGGGGCGCGCATCCTTGCCAATATCAAGCCCCTCGTTGGCCAGAAACAGGGTGGCTTGTGCCAGCTGGGCGCAATTCATCTCGATGGCGCACTGGCGGCAGTAGTTGTCCAGCACCAGCTCGGGCGGGTTCACAAAGTTGCCGTAGCTCTTCATGAAATAGGCCATGGACATATTGCGGTGGGCGGTGTCGCGCTCCGACTTGGCGATGACGGCGTTCCAGCTCAGGTCGGGGTCGTCCGTGAGGCGGCGCAGCGCGCCAAGCAGCGCCGTGTCCAAATGTGCATAGCGGCTGGTCAAAATGTCGGTGATGACCAGCGCCCCCGCATTGATGAAGGGGTTGCGCGGAATGCCTTTCTCGGTTTCCAGTTGCACCATGGAATTGAAGGCTGCGCCCGAGGGCTCGCGGCCTACGCGCGCCCACAGGTCATCACCCACGAGCTTGAGCGCCAGCACAAAGGCAAACAGCTTGGTGATGCTTTGCAAAGAAAAAGCGGTGCGGGCGTCACCCGCTTCATGCGTGCTGCCATCCACCAGCGCAACGGCAATACCAAACTGACGGGGTGCCACCGTGGCCAGCGCGGGGATGTAGCTGGCAACCTGACCCCGGCCAAACAGGCTTCGGGCTTCGTCGTGAATCTGCTGGAGGATCAGCCCCAGCGGCGTGGTGCCGGGCGGGGCGGGCGTTGCGTGCATGGTCTGAATTCTAGTGGGGCGTACTGCCAGAGCGCTGGCGAACCTGTTACGTCTGGCAACTCAATTCACACGGCATGCGGTACGCCGAAACAGCGGTCATGCGTTTAATAGGTCAGGGTACATTTTTGCTGACCCTGTACAAGGAGATCAAGATGAAAGTCAATCGTTCGGTTCACGCGCTGGCAGGTGCCGCCACTGTGGCATGGGTCACGCTGGCAGCCAGCAGCGCCGCCCGTGCAGACAACGTGTACTGGTCCGTCGGGCTGTCGTCCCCCGGCGTGCAGGTGGGTGTGTCAAGCCAGCAGCCGGTGTATGTGCAGCAACCTGTGTATGTGCAAACGCAGCCCGTGTATGTGCAACCCCAGCCTGTCTACGTACAGCCACAACCGGTGTATGTGCAGCCGCAGGTGGTGTACCAGCAGCCTCGCCACTACTATGGGCCGCCACGTCCGTACTACCGCGTGCAGGACCAACCTGTTTACGTGGCACCCCGGGTGGTCTACACGGGTTGGCATCGCCCACATCAAGGCTGGCGCCATGACGGCCCGGCACGCGAAGGCACACGCCCGGTCTATCCGCAAGGGCAGGTGCATCAAGTGCCTGACCCAAGCTACTTCAAACGCTAAGGCGCAAGACGCAAAGCGGTGGGGCGCACGCCACCGCTCGGGCTCATCAAAACGACAGCCAGGTGCCGCGCAGGCCCTGCTGCTCCGCGCCGGGGCGGGACCAGTCGCACACGCCACCTGCGAAGATGCCGGCCAGCCGGGCTTGCTGCTCGGGGCTGAAAGGCCGGGTGTAGTCGGCCATTGACACTGGTTTGAGCTGGCACTTGATGATGTCCGACGCAATAGGGCCGCCCGCCACAAAACGTGGCGAACCCGGTGCCGGGTACAACGCCGCGCACTGGCCGCTGGTGCGCTCAAACTTCTCCACAATCTTGGTGGGGTTGGCGTCGCGTGTCATGCAGCCTTCTTGCAGCGTGACGGGCTTGTTGCGGATGACTTTGTCGCGCTTGCTGCCGCTGTTGGCGTCGGCCGCTATATTGGCCAGCCACTGGTCCATGTCCTTCAAGGCACCCAGCAGCAACGGGCTGTCGCTGGAATAGTAGCCGTAGCGGAAGTCTTCAATCAGCATGACCTGGTTGTCGGCATTGCCATTGGCCTTGGTCAGGCGTTCGCGCATGGCGAACGAGTGGTAGCGCAGGTGGATGTCGCCCACCGCCGAGTCGTCCGAGTAGGCGCGGTGGTCAATGATGGGTACATCACGCAGGCCACCGCCGCCCGAGGTGAGTCGGCCCGTCTGGTAAGCCTGCCGCATGGCATACGCATCACCCACCGTGCGGCTGGCAGCAAATTTGGCATCCGCGTCATAGCCGCCCACACCGGCATTGATGTCCAGAAACTGGTCTGCCGTGATGACGCCGTCGTTGAGCGCCTTCAGGCCGTATTGCACACCGGTGTTGTCGATGGGGCGGCGCGCAAAGCCGGTAACCGGGTCTTTGCCAAACACGTTAACCTGGTGGTCATACACGCTGCAACGCACGCCGGTGGGGTTGGTGGTGGCGTTGTAGCGCGCGCTGGCGGGCAGCGTGGCGGGGCAAAAAGTGTCTGGCGCGATTCGCAACGCGCCGTCGTAAACCGTGGCGGTGTAAATGGTCTTGGCGGTTTGCACACCGGCAATCTGGCGCTGCTTCTCATCGGAGTAAACACCCGGCACTTTGTTCTTGAAGTAGTTGCCCAGCAAGCGCTGGTCGGTGATGGATTGCACCGTGGCGAAGGCCACCTCAGGGAAGCTGCAACCCGGCAAGATGCCATCGAGCAGGCCAGGGTAGTTGTCGGCAATCTGGTGCTGCTGGTAAGAGCCACCCGAGCAGCCCCAGCCCATGGTGTAGCGCGGTGGGCCATAGGCTTCAATAAAGCGCTCTTTCACCATGGCCATGGATTCGGCGGCGGTCAGGTCCTGGCAGTTGTTGCCAAACACGTTCAGCGTGCTGGAGGCCATGGCGTAACCCTGCTTGAGGATGTTGTGGTCCAGCACGCCACCCGTCACATTGCCCTGGCGGTACCAGCCGCCGGTGCAGCCACCACCAAAGGTGTAGACCAGGCGGCCGTTCCAGCCTGCGGGTGCAATCAGGTGGCTGGGCGCGCGCTCGGCTACCGGGTTATGCAGCACGGCGGTCTGGTAGATCGCGCGGTTGACGGTGCCGGTTTCAACCCGGACCACATAGGGCACGGTTTTGCCCTCAAGAGTGACCGTGCTGGCCACGTCGGCGGGCAGGGCGGTGAGTGAAGGCAGGGGCACGAAGTCTGGTTTGGCCGCCGTGTTGCGGTAGACGTAGTCTACACGAGTGACCACGGAGCAATGGCCATCCAGCGGCGCACCCAGCGTGGCCTTGCTGGCGGGCAGCAGGAAGGTGTCTGTCTGGCAGGTATAAGGTGCCTCGTGCGGGCCGGAAAACATGGGCCCGGTGCCGGGGTAGTTGGTCAGCTCCAGCCGGCTGCTGGAGCTGGGGTAGGTGTCGCCGGGCATTTGCAGGTCGGCAATCAGCAGGTTGCTCCCCAAGCGCAGGCCGGTCAGCAGCGCAAATTGTTTGCCATTGACGGGATGCTTGTTGAAGGACGAAGTCACGTCCCGCCCATTGAGGGTGACGCGCAGCTTGGCGATGGGCGGCACCTCGCCGTCGATCTTGATGAGGGCATCACCCCCACTGACCCACAAGGGGGAGGGGGACGACACCACCGTCATGTGAAGCCGGTCTTCGATGCGCCAGTAGTAGCCCGCACAGCCCGACAGGCCCGCCAGCGTGGATGCCAGCAGACCAGCCATGGCGATGCGGCGGAGCACGACGCGCTCGCGCAGGCGCGTGAGTGCGCTGGTGATGGCGTGTGAAATGGTGGCGGTTGTGTATTGAATGGTCATGGCAATGGTCTTCAGCATCGCAAGATTGTGCCTGTTTTACCTGCCGCTCACCCTGCACCTTGGGCGACGATAATCAGCGCTTCAAATTGAGGAGCGCACGTGGATATTGCATTGCTGACCAAGGCCGCCATCATGGGCTTGGTTGAAGGGCTGACCGAGTTTTTGCCGATCTCCAGCACCGGTCACCTCATCCTGGCTGGCGCACTGCTCGGCTTTGACGACGACAAAGCCAAGGTGTTTGACATTGCCATCCAGACCGGTGCCATCTTTGCGGTCATTCTGGTGTACTGGCAGAAGATTCGCGACACACTGGTGGCACTGCCCTCGCAAAAACAGGCGCAAGCCTTTGCGCTGAACGTGCTGATTGCTTTCATCCCCGCGGTGGTGCTGGGCCTGCTGTTTGGCAAGATCATCAAGGCGCATCTGTTCACACCCGTGGTGGTGGCCAGCACCTTCATCATTGGCGGGTTCATCATCTTGTGGGCCGAGAAGCGGCAGCAGAACGCGGCCACCGCACCGCGCATTCTGGATGTTGACGCCATGACGCCCGTGGATGCGCTCAAGGTTGGCCTGATCCAGTGCCTGGCCATGATCCCCGGCACCAGCCGCAGCGGCGCCACCATCATTGGCGGCATGCTGCTGGGCCTGTCACGCAAGGCCGCGACTGATTTCTCGTTTTATCTGGCCATTCCCACGCTGATTGGCGCAGGGGTTTACAGCCTGTACAAAGAGCGCGCACTGCTGTCGATGGCCGATGTGCCTATGTTCGCGGTGGGCCTGGTGGTGTCGTTCATCAGCGCGTGGCTGTGCATTCGCTGGCTTCTCAAATTCATTTCAACCCACAGCTTCAACGGCTTTGCGTACTATCGCATCGCCTTCGGGCTGGTGGTGCTGGCCACGGCCTGGAGTGGTGCGGTGAAGTGGGCAGCCTGAAGTCGCCAACCCGCGTCCGTTGGCCCAGCTGGGGCACTGGGTATACCACGGCTCTTTTTTTAATCGTCGCGCTCGTCTTCAGCCATTCGGCCCGCGCGCAGATCGCCATTGCATCGCAGGATGGAAAGCTGGCTCTCCCCACCTACTGGTTCAAGGCAGATGCCACACAGCCCCGCCCGACCGTCATTGCCCTGCATGGCTGTGGCGGCGCGCTGGATGCCAAAAGCCAGCTCAACCCAATCTGGCGGCGTTATGCGGGCTACTTCAATGCCGAGCATATGCATTTTGTGGTGCTGGACAGCTTTACCCCGCGCGGGCTGACCTCCATCTGCGCAACGCCGTCAACCCGGCGCACCGTACAGGAAGACGACCGGCGTGAAGACGTGTTTGCCGCCATTGCCTGGCTGTCTCAACAGCCCACGGTGGACGCGGCCCGCATCATTGTGGTGGGCTGGTCGCATGGTGCGCAAACCGTGCTCAGCGTGCTGGACGCCACCGATAAATTCGTACAGGCGCAAACAAACCAGCCCAAGGCCGCTGTGGCCTTTTACCCCGGCTGTGCCCGGCAATTGAAGATGGGGAACTACGCCATTCAAGCGCCCCTGCTGGTGATGGTGGGCGAGCTGGACGACTGGACGCTGGCCAGCAATTGCACCGGCCTGAGAGACAAGGTCATGAAAAGCCGGACTGACGCGGTGGCAGGCCCCGCGTTTGAACTGGAGGTCTACCCCGGCAGCTACCATGGCTTTGATGGTCTGGGGCCTGTTCGCACCCTGGACAACGTTGGCAACACGCGCAGCGGCAAGGCCACGGTGGGCGGCAACCCGGCTGCGCAAAAAGCATCACACGCGCGTCTGTTTGACTTTGTGACGGCCCAATTGAATGAGCCCTTGCAGTTATCGCACGAAGACCGATTGAAGGCGCGCCCCGCGCTTCAGTTTCAGTCGCCCTGAATTCAGTCACCCTGAGCGTCCGCGCGGCCCTGCATGTCGCGCAAAGCGGCTTCAATGGCCGCCGCCGTGGCCAGCGGTTTTTCCATCGGGAACAGGTGGCTGCCGTCCAGCATGGAGATGCGGCCTTTCACCAGTTTTTC
>JANOAP010000237.1:0-6000 GCA_031411175.1 Rhodoferax sp.
CGTAGAATGTGCGCAAGCAGCTACTAAATCAGTAGCAAATTCTGCCGCCTCGGCTGTCCCAGCCAGCCCGGCCCTGATGCTATCCCGCCCCCGCGTGGCGGTGCTGCGCGAGCAGGGCGTTAACTCTCACGTGGAAATGGCCTATGCCTTCACCGAGGCCGGCTTTGAAGCCTTCGACGTGCACATGACCGACCTGCAAACAGGTCGCGCCAGGTTGCAAGACTTCAAGGGCGTGGTGGCCTGCGGCGGTTTCAGTTACGGCGACACGCTGGGTGCAGGCATCGGCTGGGCGAGGTCCATCACCTTCAACAACGTGCTGGCCGATCAGTTCAGGGCCTTCTTTGGCCGCACCGACACCTTCGGCCTGGGCGTGTGCAATGGCTGCCAGATGTTTGCCGAGCTGGCCGACATCATCCCCGGCGCACAAGACTGGCCCCGCTTCACCACCAACAAGAGCGAGCGCTTTGAAGCCCGTTTGAGCCTGGTCGAAGTGCTGGAGTCACCCTCATTGTTCTTCAAGGGCATGGCTGGTAGTCGATTGCCCATCGCTGTTGCGCACGGGGAGGGCTATGCCAACTTTGAGCCTGGCAGCGGCGGCCGCGGCAACCCGGCCGAGGCTATTGCGGCGATGCGCTTCACAGACAACCATGGTCAGGCGACCGAACGCTATCCCTACAACCCCAACGGCAGCCCCGCAGGCCTGACCGCCGTGACCACCGCAGACGGCCGCTTCACTGCCATGATGCCGCACCCCGAGCGCGTGTTCCGCAATGTGCAGATGAGCTGGGCACCCGGCGACGTGTCGGCGCACAGCCCGTGGATGCAGTTGTGGCACAACGCGCGGGGGTGGGTGGGGTAAAACGATAGGGTGTTCAAATCTGGGTGCACTCCGACATGGGGTCATTCTTTGGCGGACTCAGGCCGACGCGGCACTCAACTCCGCGGCTGTCCCCCGTCTCGGTCTATGACCGATTCCTCCGCCTTGATGCCGCTGCGCTGAATGCCACGCCGACCTGTGCCTGATAGCGGTGGTGGGTGTTCAATCTGTGAAGACAACCATCGCGCCCAGCCGATGATACTGGGGTGAATGGTGCAGCGAAATTAAGGCGGAGCGAAGCGGGGGACATTCGCGGAAGCGTTCACCCCTGTGTCTTCGGCCCAAACAGCCGGGTCGCTGAATAAAATGCATGGCAAACCAATCGCCGTAGCACCGCAATCACCTCTCTATGACCCCACAACAACTCCTAACTCACTACGACACCGCCCAACTGTGGAACAGCGCACCCGGTCTGGTGCCTGGCTTCGACGTAGCAGCGGCCTACCAGAGCGCGCTGGCCGTGCGCGAACTCCGCAGGAGCCGGGGCGAGGTGCCGGTCGGCTACAAGATCGGGTTTACCAACCGCAACATCTGGCCACGCTACCAGGTGTTTGCACCCATCTGGGGCACGGTGTGGAACAGCACCTTGCAGTTCTGTGGAGGGCAGGGTAGGGTATCCCTTAGCGGCACTTGCCAGCCCCGACTGGAGCCTGAGGTCGTCTTCAGCCTGCATACAGCGCCGCCGCCCGACGCAACGCTGGAGCAACTATTTGACTGCCTCGACTGGATGGCACCAGGGTTCGAGATCGTGCAGTCGCATCTGCCCGACTGGAAATTTACCGCCGCTGACACCGTGGCCGACAGTGGTCTGCACGCACGCCTGCTGGTGGGTCGTAAAGTGCCTTTGCGTGACGTGGCGGTATCGGCTGAATTACTGGAGCGGCAGTTCAATGCGGCCACGGTTTCTTTATCGCAAGACGGCAAGCCCATGGAGAAGGGGCAGGGTGCCAATGTGCTCGATGGCCCGCTGCACGCCCTGCATTATTTCATGCAGGAGCTGCGCAACTGCCCCAACGCCCCCGACCTGCAAGCCGGTGACGTGATCACCACCGGCACGTGGACCGATGCCTGGGCCGTGAGCGCGGGGCAGACCTGGAGCGCGCAGTTCAGTGCGCCGCTGTCGCGGCTGGACGTGGTCTTCGAGTAGCCCTTTTCGCACGGACCGGCAATGAAGTCACGGCTTGGAATTCACCACATCAACTTCTTTGCGCCACGGGTTGAACCCGCTGACCAGCGCACTCGCCAGCAACACCAGGGAGCCGCCCGCATAGATGCTGGGGCTCAGCGGCTCACCCAGAAACAGGTGTCCCCAGGCCACGCCAAAGACTGGAACCATGAACACCGGGCTCATTGCCGCCACGGGCGTCACATGCACCATGATGCGCAGGTGTGCCCAGTAGGCCAGGCCCGAGGTCACCACACCCATCAAGGCCACGGCTGCCATGGCACCGGGTTCGAAATGGGCCTGCGGCCAGGTGTAGACCGCACCGGGCAACAGGTAAATAAATGCGACGGCGTGCAGGCCTGCCGCAATCTGCAATGGCTGCATGCGTGAGATGGCCCGCTTCATCAACGGCGTTGATGTGCCGAACGCAGCAGATGCCAGAATGCACGCCAGCACTGCCGTGACCACCGTGGGCGTGGGTGCTACCGGGCCGAGCCGCACAATCAAGGCCACGCCGGCAAATCCGCACAGGCAGCCCATAAGCTTGCGCATTGTCAAGGTGTCTTCCTTGAGCCAGGCGGCCGCAAATGTGCCAAACAGGGCGGCAGTGGAATTCAGCAGCGCGCTGTACCCCGCAGGCAGGTGCAAAGCCGCCCAACTGAACATGAAAAAGGGCGTGGCCACCGATAACGCCCCCAGTACGGCCAGTTCGCGCCAGTGTGCCCAAGGCCAGTGGTAGCGCATGGCGCGCATGAGGAGGGCCAGCGTGATGGTAGCCAGGCCAATGCGCACGGCGGACAGCACATGGGGCCCCATCACCGGGCTTGCAATGCGCAGCAGCATGAACGATGCGCCCCATAGCGCTGACAGGCAGACCAGTTGTAAAAAGTATTTGGTTTTCACGCAGAGGGTTGTGACGCGTCATCCATGCGTCTGCATGGCCTTGCTCTGGTCGAGTTTAGCGTCCTGGTGCTTGCGTGTCAGCGCGCCGCCGCAGGCGCAACCGCAGCACCCTCAATGCCATGCCGCGCCAGCGCCTGTGCAACGAAGCCTGAGGCTTTCATGTCTTCAACGAACGCCGTGAGGTATTTCGGTGCCGCATCACGCCCCTTGGGCAATCCCATGGCCTGGTTGATGACCATGAAGCGACCATCCAGCAGACGCAAGCCGGGGATGCGTTTGGCATCGGCCTGAAGCTGTTGTTTGACGCCCGCCGCCACCTCCATGTTTTGCGCTACCAGCATGTCCGTGACCAGCGGGGAGGTGGGGGCGCGTACCAGGGTGGCGGCTTTCAACTCGCGAATCAAAAACAGGTCGTAGGCGCTGGCCCCACCGACCACGATGCGGTTGCCAGGGCGGTCTACCTCGGAATTGCTGCGGATGGGCGAGCCTTCGCGCACCAGGTAAGCCCCTTCAATGATCACATAAGGCGGGGTCTGGCCAATGTCGGCACCGCGCACGGGGTCGATGGCCACAAAGCCGACGTCCACGGCACCGGACTTGACGGCATCCACCACCAGCCCCGCTGCGGTAAACGTGACGAGCTCCACCGACACGCCGAGGCGACGGGCCAGTTCACGCGAGAGGTCCACCGAAACCCCGCGTGGCCCGCCCGTGGCAGTGTCTTTGACCGCAAGAATGGGATTGCCAAAATTGATGGCGGCCCGCAGTTTGCCGCTGGGGGCCATCTCGCTGACCAAGGCCGGGGAAGGGGCCGTAGCAGGTGTTAATGCAGAAGTTGGGGTTGGGGTTGTGACGGCACAGGCACCCAGCCAAAGGGAAAGGCTCAGGGACAGGCACAGCACGGGAACAAGGCGAAATGTTGAAAGTAGGGAGGTCATGGCCCCATTGAAACCGCCCCGCAGCGCGCCGTCAATCGCTGCTTACACTGTGGGCCATGCCTTCCCAACGATTTGATTCAGTCGATGCCCTGCGCGGCTTCGCCATGGTGTGGATGACGGCGTTTCACTTCTGCTTTGACCTGAATCACTTTGGCTACATTCATCAGAATTTTTTCAGTGACCCGATCTGGACCTGGCAGCGCACGGCCATCCTGAGCCTGTTTTTGTTCACCGCCGGGCTGGGGCAGGCCATTGCCGTGCACCAGGGGCAAAGCTGGCCGCGTTTCTGGCAGCGCTGGGCCAAGGTGGCCTTGTGCGCGCTGCTGGTGTCTGCGGGGTCGTACCTGATGTTTCCGCAGACCTGGATTTACTTTGGCGTGCTGCACGGCATGGCCGCCATGCTGATTCTGGTGCGGCTGACGGCGGGCTGGGGCCGTGCCTTATGGGTCCTTGGTGCAGTCCTGATTGCTATTGGATCAGTAGCGCAATATGGCATGTACACGTCGGCTAATGCCGATTTTCTCAACTCAAGGGCAATGAACTGGCTGGGTTTGATCACCAACAAGCCGCGCACGGAAGACTACGTGCCGCTGCTGCCCTGGTTGGGCGTGATGTGGTGGGGCATGGCTGCGGGTCAATGGCTTTTGGCCCGGCGCGAAGAGTGGCTGTCTGCACCTTTGGCATCCGGCAATGGGGTGGCAGGCGGCTTGCTGCGTGGACTGGCCCTGTTAGGCCGCTGGAGCCTGAGCTACTACATGCTGCACCAGCCGGTGCTGATTGGCGCGCTGACCGCTGTGGGCTGGGCTGCGCGGTGAGGTATAAACCAGCTCCGACATGAAAAACGCGGCCGTAGCCGCGTTTGCAAGAACCGTGGGCCTGCGTTATTCGACCTTGGCCTTGGCCCGGAGGTCTTCCTGGTACTTGGCCAGCTTCTGCTGCTGCAACTGCTGGGCGATCTGTGGCTTGACATCGTCAAACTTGGGCAACTGCGCTTCACGCGTGTCGTCCAGGCGGATGATGTGGTAACCGAACTGGGTCTTCACCGGCGTTTCTGTCATCTTGCCCTTTTCGAGCTTGACCATGGCTTCCGAGAATTCCTTCACGTAGCTGCCCGCAGCGGCCCAATCCAGATCGCCGCCATTGGCACCGGAGCCTGGGTCCTTGGATGATTTTTTGGCAATGTCTTCAAACTTGCCGCCTTTTTTGAGCTGGGCGACGATGGCCTTGGCGTCTGCCTCTTTCTCAACCAGAATATGGCGGGCCTTGTATTCCTTGCCGCCATTGGCAGCGGCGAACTTGTCGAATTCAGCCTTGATGTCGGCGTCTGTCACGGGGTTATTCTTCTGGAAGTCACCAAACAACTCGCGAATCAGGATCGACTGACGCGCCAACTCCACCTGGGCCTTGAAGTCTTCGGTGGCGTCCAGACCGCGCAACTGTGCTTCCTGCATAAAGACTTCGCGCGCAATGATTTCATCGCGCAGTTGGCCCTGCATTTCGGGCGTGACCGGACGGCCAGCGCGAGCCACTTGCTGCGCCAGCGCGTCCATGCGTGCCTTGGGCACGGCCTTGCCGTTGACGATGGCGATATTCTGGGCCTGCGCCAGTGGGCTCAGTGCGCACAACAGCGCTGCACTGGCAAGCGTGGAAAGAATCTGCTTTTTCATGTGGTTTTCCTAAATGGATCCCTGGAAGATTGGGGGAGAAGTCAGGCGGGTTCAGTCTCAATGGCAATGGCGTGGACGCCCTGATCAATAAAAACTTGCAGCGAATCATACACAAGGCGATGACATGCCACGCGCGTCTTGCCTGTAAACAAATGTGACGCAATCCGCACCCGAAAATGGGTGCCCAAACCGGTGCCGTTGGCACCTGCATGACCGGCATGGGCGGCGCTTTCGTCCAGCACTTCAAGGCGCGCTGGCTGCAGGGTGTCGCGCAGGCGCTGCTCCAGCAGCGCAGCAGAGTGCGAAATGAAGGGTTGGCCACTCATGCCTTGGGCTCTTCAGGCTTGATATGTGGCGCGATGTACAGGCCCTGGCCAATGATGAAGGCCAGCGGAAACACATAGCCCCAGAGCTTGAAATTCACCCAGGCCTCGGTGCTGTAGTACGCTG
>JANOAP010000238.1:0-5462 GCA_031411175.1 Rhodoferax sp.
AAAAAACGAACGAAAGCTTTGGCAGGAATTGTGCTCGCCTTTGTTTCGGTATGGGCCTACGCCGACGCATTGCAGGTGCGCAGCATGGCAGCGTCTTGCGCGGGCTGCCACGGCACCAGTGGCATGGCGCAGCCTGGCATGGCATCCCTGGCTGGCCAACCCAAGGACGAGCTGCTCAGAAAGATGCTGGATTTCAAGACGGGCAAGACGCCCGCCACCATCATGCATCAGCTCTCCAAGGGTTATTCAGATCAACAGATCGACGAGCTGGCTGGCTACTTTGCGGCTCTCAAGAAATAAGAGGTCACACCATGAAACGTCGTCAAATCCTTTCAGGTGCCAGTGTCGGTTCCATGCTGGGGGCAGCCAGTGCACTTGGGCTGGTTTCAGGTTGCGCGAGCACTGGCTCGGGCAGCGGCCCCAGGGTGGTGGTGGTCGGTGGAGGCTACGGTGGCGCTACCGCCGCCAAGTACGTCCGAATGTGGTCCGACTACGGCATCCATGTCACCCTGGTTGAGCCCAATGCGTCTTTCGTGTCGTGTCCGTTGTCAAACTTGGTGCTGGGTGGCAGCAAGACCATGGCCGACATCACCACGCCGTATGACAACCTCGCCCGCCGCCACGGCGTGAACCTGGTCCGCGACAGGGTCACGTCAATTGATGCCGGCAAGCGGGTAGTCAAACTTGATGGTGGCGGCGAGTTGCCCTACGACCGGCTGATTCTCTCGCCCGGTGTGGACTTCATGTGGGACACGCTGCCCGGCATGAACAAGGCTGGCGCGCAAGACAAAGTGTTGCATGCCTTTAAAGCCGGCCCGCAGACGTTGGCCTTGCGCAAGCAGCTTGAAGCCATGCCTGACGGTGGTGTGTATGCGCTGTCTGTTCCGCTGGCACCGTACCGCTGCCCGCCCGGGCCTTATGAGCGGGCCTGTCAGGTTGCGCATTATTTCAGCAAGACCAAGCCCAGGAGCAAGGTGTTGATTCTGGATGCCAACGATGACGTGACGTCCAAGGGGGCACTGTTCAAGAAGGCCTGGGCCGAGCGCTACAAGGGCATCGTCGAATACCGTCCCAAGCACACCGTGCTGGATGTGGATGCGGCAACCAACACGCTGAAGTTCGAATTCAATGACGATCTGAAAGCCACGGTGCTCAATGTCATTCCAGCCATGCGTGCGGGCGACGTTGCCGTCAGGGCAGGCCTTGCAACGTCGAATAAGCGGTGGTGCGAGGTTGATTTTCTGACGTTTGAATCCAAAGCGGCTAAAAACATCCACGTGCTGGGTGACGCGATCCAGATCGCGCCGCTCATGCCCAAGTCTGGCCACATGGCCAACCAGCACGGCAAGACCTGTGCCGCCGCCGTAGTGGCATTGCTGACGGGCAAGACACCCAATGGCGCGCCCATCTACAACAACACCTGCTACAGCTTTGTCAGCGATGCAGAGGTGGTGCATGTGTCCAGTGTTCACGTGTATGACGCTGACAAGAAAACCATGGTGACCGTGGGCGGTTCGGGGGGTCTTTCCAGCGCCGCCAACGAGCTGGAAGGCCATTACGCCAATGCCTGGGCGCGCAATATCTGGGCCGACACATTGGGCTGAATTTGCGCGCCGCCCGCGATGCAACGATGACCGGACGAACCGTGCGAATCATCAGACCGATGCTGGCGTCCATCTGCGCTGCGGGTCGGCTGTTACTGCGGGTGAGCGTCTGTCTGCTGTGTGGTGGGGCGCTGCCTGTGGCCTGGGCCCAAGAGTTACCAACCATTCAGCCGCGCAAAGTGTCGGCGTCTGCCTGGTACGTTGAGGGATTGTCGGCAGCGGGGTCGTCGGCCAACCAGAACTTCATCTCCAATGCTGGTTTTGTCGTCACCCCGGCGGGCGTGGTTGTGATCGACGCGCTGGGTTCGCCCGCGCTGGCCAGCCGCCTGCTGGCCGAAATCCGCAAGGTTACTGCCCTACCCGTGACCCATGTGATCGTGACGCACTACCATGCAGACCACATCTATGGTTTGCAGGCGTTCAAGGCGGTGGGCGCGCGCGTCATTGCGCACCGTGCAGCGCAGGAGTACCTGAACTCCGACAACGCCCGCCTGCGGTTGGAAGCGTCGCTGCAAGAGCTTGCCCCTTGGGTGGATGCGGAAACCCGTCTGGTTCCTGCCGACGATTGGCTGGATGGCCCGCGCGAACTCACCGTGGGCGGCGTGCGGTTCCAGATCAAGCCTGTGGGGCCTTCGCACACACCCGAAGACCTGGCAATCTATCTTCCACAAGAGAAAGTGCTGTTTGCCGGTGACCTGGTGTTTCGCAACCGCTTGCCTTTCGTCGGACAGGCTGACAGTGGCCACTGGATCAAGGCGCTGGATGAGTTGCTGGCTTTTGACACCACGGTGATCGTGCCCGGGCACGGGCCTGTGTCCAACTCGGCCACGCAGGATATGAAGCTGAACCGCGCCTACCTCGTCCACCTTCGCGCTACCATGGGCAAAGCAGCCAAGAACATGGATCCGTTTGATGAAGCCTACAAAGCCGCAGACTGGGCTGCCTTTGAGCAATTGCCGATGTTCCCCTTCATTAACCGCATGAATGCCTACAACACCTATTTGCTGATGGAAAGAGAGGGCGAATGATGAGTGCAGTCTTGCGAATGAGCCGACGCCAAGCCCTTGGGACCGCCATGGCCCTGGCCGCAGCAGGCGCCAGCATGCCCAGCCGCGCTGCGCCTGTGGTTCTGCCTGCTTCAGCGTCGCTGCCAGACGAGCTTGCCCGCGCCCTCAAGAACGGCAACCCGCTGCTGGTGATGGTGAGTCTGGAAGGCTGCCCTTTCTGCAAAGTCACACGGGAACATTACCTTGGCCCTATGCAACAGCAGGGCTTGCCGGTGGTGCAGGTGGACATGCGCAGCAGCCAGGTCGTGCGGGACTTCAAGGGGGGCATGGCAACGCATGAACAACTGATACGCGCCTGGCGCGTGAACATTGCACCCACGGTCTTGTTCTTTGGTGCGGGTGGCGTGGAAGTTGCCGAGCGCCTGGTGGGTGGCTACCTGCCCGATTTTTATGGGGCTTACCTGGATGGCCGACTCAGCACGGCCCGCGCAGCCTTGCAGGTCAAGGCTTGATGTAGGCAAATTTCTCGCGCGATTGCAGTTGGCCAATGCGTACCACGCCGGATGGTGTGAAGTTGGCATCCATGCTGAACTGCTCCTTCTTGAGACTCCGGTTGGCCAGGGTAATCTCGCACACTTCGAAAGACACGCCCCGCGCCTTGAGTGCGCTAACCAGCGCGCCGTAGTCCACGTTGGGGTTCTTCGGGTCCTTGGCAGCTTCCATCAAAAAATCAACGCCGTTGGCATGCGTGACGACGACAATCTTGGTGTCGGGCGCAACGTCCAGATGGTTGCGGATATTGCGCAAGCCTTTGGTGGCTTGGGCCGCCGCGTCATCAATGTGATAAACCACCTTGTCCTGGGCAAAGGCCACCGAGCCCATCACAAAAGAAGCCACAAGGGCGGTAAAAAAAAGAACAAACCGGCGCATGAAAATCTCCTGTGAGGCAATGAGTGCACTGATTTGATCACAGCCACCGGGCCAACTGCTCAACATCTTCGGGGAACAACTGGCCTTTTTCGGCCTGCAAAACTGTGCCATCGCGACCACGCACCAGCGTGACAGGCAAGCCTTTGGGCTTGGGAAGGGCCCGGGCAATGGCTGGCGTGACCCATCCTGCCGGAAACGTGTAGCCCTTTTTCTTCAGGTATTGCGTGGCGTCGTCTCGCTTGCGATCAATCGACAGCGCCAGCATCTGCAGGCCGCGCGAACGCTGGCTTTGCCAGAGCTTTTCCATGTAGGGGTTCTGCTCGGCACAAAAGGGGCACCAGCTGGCCCACCAATACACAACGAGCACGTGGCCATCGGCCTGACGCGGTGCCACTGCATTGCCGTCAAACAGCGTGACTTCCGGCAATCTCAGCAACGCCCCAATGGCTGGCAGGGCCGGCGCATTGGCTTCGTTCTCAGGGGCTGGTTGAGCGCTGACAGTGAGCTGTCCTGCGGCCAGAGCCAGTACGCCAAGGCCGGGCAGGCTGGCGGCAAACTGACGGCGATGAAGCATGGTGATCTCCTGAACGTGTGCCCATTTAAACAGGCTTCCCGAAACGTTGGCTCGCCTGGCGGGATCAATCCCGCTTCGTGTAACCTGTTGGCATGCATCGACTTTCGTACTTCTGCAGTGTCGCCCTGGGGGTCAGCAGCGCACTGGCGCAAACGCCTCCGGAGTTTGTGGGGGCCGACCTGAAACTGGGCGAGCAATTGATCGCTGACAACCGCTGCGTTGAATGCCATGCCACCAAGGTACCCGGTAACGGCAGCGCCATCTACAAACCTGGCGGACGCATCACCACGGCAGGCCTGTTGCGTGGCATGGTCGAACAGTGCAATACGGAGCTGAAATTGAGCCTCTTTCCCGAGGAAGTTACCGCCATATCTGCCGTGCTGAACCGCGATTACTATCGCTTCAAGTAGGCCAATGACGTGTGTGGGCCACACAGTCGCGATTCATGGGTGTTGGCCCGGGTATTCCCTAGGCACGGCTTGCTTCCATTCTTATATATTAGTGATTGCTAATATATAAACATTTGCGCAGCCCGGTGTTCGCCACAGAGGCTGACTTGCAACAGGAACAACAGGAGACGGCGTGACGTTTGCAGACATCCGTTCGGGTCGGATGAAAAAAGCCCCGGAAAGTTTTTTGAGCCAGGACGGCGTCCGTGCGGTGTTCTCTGAGGCCAAACAAGGGCGCCGCCATTTTTTGCGCAACGCCTTTGCGGCTGCAACGGCTGGCACGGCGGTCGCGCCTGTGGTGGCCCAGGGAAATCCGGTTCCTCCCGAAGGCGGCGACACCCACATTCTGAACCTGCCGCCGCACAGCAAAGGCCTGGGCCAGGGGGTCGCCACGGATGGCTATGGCAAGCCATCGCAATTCGAGTCGAATGTCCAGCGCCGCCAAAGCCCCGGCTTGACGCAGACCACGCAGTCGTCAGTGTCATTTGCACCGCTGCAATCGCTTTTTGGCATCATCACGCCCAGTGGGTTGCATTTTGAGCGGCACCATCAAGGCTGGTGGGATGTGGACCCCTCCAGGCATCGGTTCATGGTGAATGGTTCCGAGCCTGGCATGGTGAAAAACCCACAGGTTTTTACACTGGACGAGATGATGCGCTTGCCTGCTGTATCGCGATTCCATTTCATCGAATGCGGTGCCAACACGGGTATGGAATGGGGCAATGTGGCCGTGCCCACGGCCCAGTATTCTCACGGCATGCTGTCGTGCAGTGAGTTCACCGGCGTGCCACTGATCACGCTGCTCGAGATTGCCGGTGCGGACCTGAAAAAAGGCCGCTTTGTGCTTGCGGAAGGAGCTGATGGCTCTTCCATGACACGCACCATTCCCATGAGCCAG
>JANOAP010000239.1:0-1646 GCA_031411175.1 Rhodoferax sp.
CCACGGCGACACCAAGCACCCGATGCTGCTGCCGCAGGACCCGGCAGAGTGCTTCGAGTTCAGCGCTGCCGCGCTCGACCTGGCGGACCGCCTGCAGACCCCCATTTTCGTGATGACCGACCTCGACATCGGCATGAACCAGCGCCTGTGCAAGCCCTTCGTCTGGGATGAAGGCCGGGACTATGACCGTGGCAAGATCATGACGGCCGAGATGCTTGAGGCGGGCAAGGATTTTGGCCGCTACAAGGATGTGGATGGCGACGGCATTCCGTGGCGTACCCTGCCGGGCACACATCCCACCAAGGGCAGCTATTTCACACGTGGCACGACGCGCAACGCCTACGCACAGTATTCCGAACGCGGGCCAGACTACGTTTACAACGTCGAACGCCTGCTGGCCAAGTTCGAAACCGCAGCCCGGCTGGTGCCACCCCCTGTCATCCGCAAAGCCCGGCACCAGACCCGCCTGGGCGTGATTTATTTCGGCTCTACTTCGCCCGCGATGACAGAAGCCCTGGACATGCTTGCCAAGGACGGCATCCACCTCGACGCCCTGCGCCTGCGGGCCTTTCCATTCTCGGAGGCCGTGGCCAGGTTTATCGCCAACCACGAGCAGGTTTATGTGGTCGAACAAAACCGTGACGCCCAAATGCACGCCTTGCTGGTGAATGAACTCGATATCGACCCCGCCAACCTGGTGCGCGTGCTGCATTACGACGGTACCCCCATCACAGCGCGGTTCATTGCGGGGGCCATCGTCAAGCATGTGCACTCATTGGCCGTGGAGCCGCACCATGCCCATGCCAAGTCGGCCCCGATCAAAGAAACCTCTTGAGGAAGCGGTATGACCTACATTACCAAGCCCAAAATGCACCACCCCACGCTGGTGGCCAATGAAGTTGGCTACACGCGGCGTGATTACGAAGGCAAGGTGTCCACGCTATGTGCCGGTTGCGGGCACGACTCCATCAGCGCCGCCATCGTGCAGGCCTGTTATGAATTGAACATTGAGCCGCACCGCGTGGCCAAACTCTCGGGCATTGGCTGCAGCAGCAAAACGCCGGACTACTTCCTGGGTGCTTCCCATGGCTTCAACACCGTGCATGGCCGCATGCCCTCGGTGCTGACCGGTGCCAACCTGGCAAATCGCGACCTGCTGTACCTGGGGGTTTCGGGCGACGGCGACTCGGCCTCCATCGGCTTGGGCCAGTTTGCCCACGCCATGCGCCGGGGTGTGCGCATGGTCTACATTGTGGAGAACAACGGCGTTTATGGCCTCACCAAAGGCCAGTTTTCTGCCACGGCCGACAAAGGCAGCAAGGCCAAAAAGGGGGCCATCAACAACGACAACCCGGTTGACCTGGTTGGCATGGCGCTGCAGCTCGGTGCCACCTTTGTGGCCCGCAGCTTTTCGGGCGACAAGGCGCAACTGGTGCCCATCATCCGGGCGGCCATGGGCCACGGGGGCGCGGCGTTTATTGATGTCATCAGCCCCTGCGTGGCCTTCAATAACCATGCGGGTAGCACCAAGAGCTACGACTACGTGCGTGAACACAATGAGGCGGTGAGCCGCATCGATTTCATCACCACGCGTGATGAAATCACCACGCAGTACGAGCCTGGCGCCATGGTGGACGTGGAGCAGC
>JANOAP010000240.1:0-12007 GCA_031411175.1 Rhodoferax sp.
GACCACAGCCCAGCTAACGGATGACTGGGCGGTGCGTGGCCGTGTCAACTGTGCCACCACGCTGATTTCCCCATTGGGCCCGGTGGATCTTTTTGCGCTGACCCAGGCCCTGAGTGAGTTCAGCGTTGCCGAGCGCGGCTGGCTTGCCGCCAGTGGCTTTGGTGGAGTCTTACCGCGGCATGTCCTCACGGTCGAGAACCTGAGTCCTTTGGTCGACGTGGTGCTCCCTGCCGACACCATGGTGTTGTTCTGCCAGGGTGCCGCAGTTGGAGGGGCAGTGCAGCTGCTGCGGGCGCTACCTTCGGCTGCATGGATGCATTTTGGGGATTTGGATGCAGCCGGTGTCCAGATTGCTGCCAGCATTGCCAAACTGACGGATAGACCCCCGAGCCTTTATGTTCCGACTTTTGCTGGAGACTACTTGGGGCGCAAGTTGCGTTCCAAGCAGGCTTGGACTTGCAGCCCTTTTGATTCGGTCACTCTCAAAACACTCAGTGCGGGAAGCGCCTGGCTGGAGCAGGAGATATTTATCCTCGATGAGCGGCTTCTTGCGGACATTGCGTCGGCTTTCGCTGCCCTGTCCGCGCAATACTCCGAATCGAACAGCTATGCGGCAGTCATTCGCCAATGACCACAACTGGCCCAAACCGGTATTCCAATGAGATTGCTCAACCATCGAGTACCACCGCACACCTGCCGATCGGTGAAACAACAACGATGGTGGCAACGATGAGGAAAGGGGATCAGGCTTGGGGCCGGAAGGCGCATGGTCGTGGTGAGTTGTCGCCAATCCCCGCTTGAACCCTGCGTGTGGAGTATTTTCAATTGCTACGTTATTAATAGCTATCCACGCCCATTCCACAGGGGCTAGGGCCCAAAATTGCTTTGAAAATTGCTCAGCAACGGCAAAGTTGCCGTTTTGCACCCTCCGCGTGGATGATCTGGGCCACATCTTCTCCAAGCTCACACCGTCTCAGCCGTAAGGAACGATAGAAACACGCCTTGGGGGTCGTGTTTCAATCGCAGATCCTCAAGCTTGTCCCGCACCTCATCCGACAAATATTTCTCCTGGCGGGCCAACATGTTTTCGTCATTCATCTGCCCGCCTGCCGATAGTGACTCCAGCTTGCGCATTTGATCTACCGGCCAGCGCTCCATGTCGGCATCTTGTGCCGGGTCGCTCCAGATCGAATAGGCACCCAGAAAAATATCACCTTGCACCGACAGCACCATATCGCCCAGCGGCTTGATCGGGCCCCAGTTCAACCAGAACACATGGGATCTAGGAGTGGGCAGCGAAGTGAACAGTTCGCGCAATTTAGGCACCAACTCCTCGGCAGGTGCGTTGGTATAGAGGTTGTCGCAACCGTACCGGTAGCCTTCTGGATCGGCGGCCGTTCCACTCACATACCGCTCGTCTAGTGTCGTGGGCTGGGAGAATTTGCGCTTCTTGGCAAGGTGCACTACTGGACACTGTTCAAACAGAGCCAGCGCGGTGTCAGCCTGTTCATCGGTGTCGCATATCGCCAGGGCGCTCAACACATGCGCAACGGTGCCCAGTCCCCATTCTCGTTATGGGCCGTAGACGTGATCACCATTTCAACGAAGGGCGGCACCTCCCCCACGATATTGCGAGCCCAGGTGAAAAGCTCTTCCAGCACCTCCTCTCCGTACACATAGGCACTGTGCTTCATTACGGCAGGCAATTTGTGGGCAGAGAGCTGAAACCGGGTCACAACACCAAAGAAGCCAGCGCCAGACCCGCGCACCGCCCACAAATAATCTGCGTTGTGGGTTTCGTCAGCAATGACCAGCTCGCCCTCGGGCGTAACGACTTCAATTGCGTGAATCTGCGCTCAGAATGCCGCCATCGCCTTCGTCAGCCGCTGACCAACCCGGCTGCCGCCACCCCCCCCATGCAAATCGCCTCATCCTCATCGCCCGTGCCGCCGCTGGCACCCACTGCACCCAGCACTTCGCCGTGGTCATTCTTGATCAACACGGCACCAGTTTGCGGCAGGAATTTGCCGTTTGAAGTGGCCGACAGCGATACAAAGAAATTCGGGTTGTCCTTGGCGCGCTGCATCAGCACGCGGCTGGACGCGCCCATGCCCACCGCGCCCCAGGCTTTGCCCATGGCCACGTCAAAACGGAACATGCTGGCACCGTCTTCGCGGGCGAATGCCTTGAGGTTGCCGGCATCGTCCAGCACCACAATACCCATGGGCTTGTAGCCCGCTTGTTTGGACTGTGCCAGTGCGGCTGCGATGATCTGGTTGGCTTGCGCCAGTGTGAGGGTTGTCATATTGATTCCTTTGGGTTTGCAAAAAGTGTAGTGGGGTGTTCGCTCGTGAATCAAAGCCTTGTCAGTGCCTCAAACCCGTAGCGATTCATGCTGCCAAACATCGGCGATGCCGGATGGGGCAAGAAGCTTGTGCGGCAATCCAGCACCGCAGGCAGCCCCGAGTCCAGCGCACGTTTGAAGGCGGCAGAGAAGTCCTCCACCCGCGTGACTGTTTCGCCAAAGCAGCCAAAACCGCGCGCTACCGCCGCGTAATCCGTGCCCTCCAGTGACGTGCCCATTTCAAAATCAAGCTGCTTGCGCTGCCCGGCGCGGATGATGCCCCACGATGCGTTGTTGTGAATCACAGTGACCACCGCCAAGCCATGTCGGCGCGCGGTGTCCAGCTCTTGCAGGGTAAAGCCGAACGAGCCGTCGCCGGTGATGTTGAGCACAGCCTTGTCAGGGTGTAACAGTTTGAGCGCCAGCGCATAAGGCAAGCCAAAGCCCAGGTGGCTCATACCGGGTTCGTGAAACCGGGTGCGCACGTCATTTACCGGCGTGAGGTCGTTGCTCCAGAAAGTGGTGTGGCCACCGTCATAGACCGCCAGCGCGTCCGGGGGCAGGGCAGCCGCTACGGCGCGTGCCAATGCCGCCGGGTGCATTACGTCGGCAGCAGGCGCAGGGCCAGCGGCCATGGCAACCAGGGCCGCGTCGTAACTGGCCCGCACGTCATGCATGCGCTGCAGCCAATCAGCTTCACAGGCGATTTGCGGCTGATTTCCCAATGCGGCCAACAGGTCTGCCAGCGCCAGGCCAGCGTCTGCCACCATGGCAACCTGGTGCAGGGCAGGCGCGCCCAAAGCGCTGGGGTCGATGTTGATATTGATGAGCTGGTGATGGCGCCGTGCCAATGGCCCGTGTTCATCCCACATCCACGATGAATAGCGGCAGCCCACATTGAGGATCACATCGGCCTGCTCGAACGCCAGCCTGACAGCTTCGCCTGCAATGATGCCGCCATGGCCAATGAAATGAGCGCTTTCGCTGGACACCACCCCCAGCGCCATCTGGGTGGGCACAACCGGGGCGTGCAGCAACACCGCCATGGCGCGAACCGCCGCTGCCGCACCGCTGACCACAACACCGCCGCCCGCCACGATCAGTGGACGCTTTGCAGCGCGTAACAGCGCGACGGCTTGAGTAACTGACTCCGCTGCGGGTCGTGACCCGAGGGTAGACCGGTAGCGTTGCGGTGCCAGATCAAACTCGTCGTCCGCAAACTCACAAACGCCTGAGAGCACGTCTTGCGGGATATCCAGATGCACTGGGCCGGGTCGGCCGCCCAGCGCCTCGCGAAATGCACGGCGCACCAGCTCGGGCATGCGCCGACCGTCATGCACCACCGCATTCCACTTGGTCAAAGGGGCCAGTACGGCGCGGGTGTCCATGTCCATGAACATGCCACTGTGCGGATAAGCCGCAGCGCGGTGCTGGTTGGTGGTGATGGCCAGCAGCGGCAGGTTGTTGTTGAAGGCCACGCCCACGCCGGACGCCAGATTGAGCCCGCCCGGACCCATCTCGCCCAGCGCCACCGCCATTTGCCCCGAACCCGCATGCACGGCGGCGGCCATCATCGGCCCGGCCGCTTCGTGCCGCACCCCGACATAGCGAATGGACGACTGCTGCGAAATGGCATGAATCAGCGGTGCCAGCTTGCCACCCACGATGCCGAAAGCAAAGGGCACTTGCTCACCCACCAGCACCCGTACCAGGGCTTGCGCCCCCGTCAATTTAATCATCCGGCTTAGTCCTCGGCGGTAAAACCAGTCGCCTTGGCAATCACGCTCCAGCGATCAAAATCAGTCTTCACGATGCGGGCGAATTCGGACGCCGACTGGGTCGAGATTTGAAGGCCATTTTTGCCCAAAGATTCCACCAGGTCCGGCGCTTGCAGGCCTTCACGCACGATGGCATTGAGTTTATTGACCGTATCCATGGGCGTTTTGGCGGGCACAAACCAGCCCAGCCATTCCTGCAAGGCGATGTCTTTGTAGCCCTGTTCCACCAGGGTAGGCACATCAGGCAGAAAGATCGAGCGGTCGGCACTGGTCACCGCCAGCGAGCGCAGCTTGCCTGAGCGCACATGCGGCAGCACCTCCCCAATCACGTTGAAGCTCACCGGCACCTGCCCACCCATCACGTCCTGCAGCAAAGGCGCACCGCCCCGGTAAGCCACGCTGGTGAACTCGAAGCCAGCCGCTTTCTGCAGCATCATCCCGGCGAAATGCAATGCCGAGCCCGCTGCCGGAATGCCATAGCTGGCCAGTTTGGGGTTGGCCTTGGCCCACCGGATGTACTCGGCCACGGTCTTGATCTCGGCGGGCAAGCCAGGGCCTGCGGTGAACGAGAACGCGTAGGTCACCGTAGAGCACACCGGGATGAAGTCAGCCATGGGGTCGTAGTTGAGCTTTTTGTAGGTGTTGGGGTACAGCACCATGGGCGAGCTGGGAATCTGCAAAATCGTCAGGCCGTCAGATGCGGCGCGCTTGACGTATTCCACAGCGATGCGCCCGCCTGCGCCGGTGCGCGATTCCACCAGAATGTTGGGCGCGTACTTGCCCCGCATTTTTTCAGCCAGGGGCCGGGCCACATAGTCGCCCATGCCGCCCGCCGGAAATCCCGATACGATGAAAGCACTGCCCGTGCCCTGGGCGGCCGCGCGCCCCGCCATGCCGAGCGCCGTCAGCGCTGCGCCACCCATCACCAGTTGCCGCCTGCTGAGGCTGCCAGGGCCGCTATTCACACTATTCAGTCCGTTCATTTTTCGTCTCCTGCCGGTTGAGTTGTTCTGCACTTGAACTATGACGTTAAGCGCGGAAATCCGCCATGGACGAAAGTGCGGGCAACGTGTAGATTTCCGGCATTGACTTGGTCCGCCCCGATGAAACCCCCAAAACCCAAAGCTGCCTCGCCCCTGCTGATGATTCCTTTCAGGGAGGTCAGGCATTTTCAGCCCGAGGACTCTTTGCACTATGAGCCTATCAACGTGCGGGCGCAGTTGCATGAATGGACAATTCCGGCTCACCAGCATGTGGGGCTGCATCAGTTCCAGTTGCTAACCCAGGGCTCGGCCCTGGCCACGCTGGATGGCGAGCCCGTGGAATTGACAGCCCCCGCCGCGCTGATGGTGGCACCTGGGGTGGTGCATGGCTTTGTGTACGAGCGCAACAGTGTGGGCCAGCAAGTGACGGTGCCCACGCCCACCTTGCAAAGACTGCTGGGCACGGCCTCCGGGCTGGACGCTTCTTTGCGCCGGTCGATTCTTGTCGCAAGGACAGACATGGGCAGCGATCATGCCGAATGCGAAGAAGTTTTTGCCCTGCTGGGGCGCGAATTTGCGCGCAGCCGCCCTGGGCGGGCTGAAGCGCTCAATGCCCACGCGCTGGTGTTGGCCTTGTGGTTTCTGCGCCGGGCCGACACCGCGCAGGCCCAGTTGCGCCAGCAGGCACTGAAGGACACTCTGGTGCAGCGTTACCGGTCATTGCTGGAGCAGCACTTCCGCCAGCAGCACCCCGTTCGGTTTTACGCCGACGCGCTGGGTATCACCGCCGACCACCTGAGCCGCACCTGCCGCGCCACGACTGGCGACGGTGCGCTGGATTTGATGCATGACCGCGTGGCGCTGGAAGCGCGCCGCCTGCTGGCTTACACACCGGGCTCGGTGATCGAGATCGCGCATGAACTGGGGTTTGACGACCCAGGGCACTTCAGCCGGTTTTTTTCAAAAACCGTGGGGCAATCGCCATCCACCTACCGCAGCGCCATTGCCAGCGGGCTGGCTGCCGCGCCGAAGTAGGTGCGCACTGTCATCGCATGCGTTTACTACAAATTAAATATCGAACTATTGAATAGATACCTGGGCTAAAGGCCAATTTTGGTACCAATTTGGGCAGATCAGCCCTTCCAGACAATCTGATGCCGGATCACAAAGGGATTCAGCGCAACGCCGACCTGTTCCTCCACCGCCGTGCGCCCTGCCAAATCGGTACACCCCTCCAATGACACCGTGGCCAGCGTGCCATGTGTGCCATCCGCGCCCACCTGAACCTGCACGGTGACGCCCTTCCCAGCCAATGGTGCGAGCAGGGCAGCGAACACATCGCGCGTCGCGTCCCAGCGCAGCTGCGGCTTGAAGACTTTGCCCACACCGGTCAACGGAATCGCCGCGATGACATGCACCTGCACGGGTACAGCGGCGCGCTCCGGGGTGCGGGCACGGACCCACTCAAACAGCTCGGCTGGCGTCGCGCTCACGCCAGGTTTGAGCTGCACATAGGCCAGTGGCAACTCACCCACGCGTGCATCAGGCTGGCCGATCACCGCGGCCAGTGCCACGGCCGGGTGCTGGTACAGCGCTTCTTCAATCGGCAGCGGATCAATGTTGTGCCCGCCGCGAATGATCAGGTCTTTGGCCCGACCCGTGAGCCACAGATAGCCTTGTGCATCCAGCCGCCCCAGGTCACCCGAGTTCACCCAGCCTGGTGCCACAAACGCATTTTGGTTGTGCGCATCGTTCAGGTACCCGCTGAACACGCCCGGCCCGGCCAAGGCCACCACGCCGATTTCATCGGGCTCGCAGTCGTCCTGAAATTTTCCGTCACCATCCACGCGAACCACGCGCACCCGGCTGTAGGGCACGGCATGGCCCACCGAGCCCAGGCGGATGGGGCGGTCCAGGTAGCTGATGGTGTGCACGCTGGACGTTTCGGTCATGCCGTAAACCTCCAGCACCGGCAGCTTGAAATGGTTCTGGAATTTCTCGCCCACCGCTACCGGAATACCGGAGCCACCGCCGCTGAAGGCCTTGAGGCTGGACAAGTCAACACCCTCCCAGGAGATGGCCGCCGCCGCAGCCAGCACCGTGGGCACGCCGCCAAACAACGGGCACTTGAACCGTTCGATCAACTTCCAGACGTTTTTGACGGCCATCGCATTGCGCCAGCCGCTGGCAGACAACACCACCAGCGAACCGCCGGCTGCCAGCGTTGACAGCGCCTGCGTGAGTGCCCCGCCCACGTGGTACAGCGGCAGACCAAACAGCATGGGCTGCCCGGGGCCAGCGTTGAGCATCACGTTGCAGACCCAGGCTTGGTACACCTGGTTTTCATGGGTGTGGCGAACCAGCTTGGGCGTGCCGGTGGTGCCCCCGGTGTGAAAGTAGGCGGCGGTGTCGTGTCGTGCGATGTGACGGCCTGCCGTCAAGCGGTCTGCGGGCATGCTGGCCATTGCGGCATCAAACGACAGGACTTGCTGAGGCTTCTCACCCGCATCGGGCTGATCGCCGCCCACCGTCAACACCGCTTTGAGCGTGGGCACCTGCGCGCGAATTTTCTGGATCTTGTCCCAGATATCGCTACCGGCGTTCGGGCCATGCACCACCGCAACCTTGGTGCCGGCCGCGTTCAAAATCTCGGCGAGCTGGTGGGGCTCCAGCAGCGGGTTCACCGGGTTGGCAATTCCCGCTGCCTCGGCACCCCACAGGGCGTAAAAACTCTGGGGGAGCAGGGGCAGCAGCACGCTGACCACATCATGCGGCCCAACACCCAGCGTTGAGAACAGATTGGCCGCCTGCGTTACGCGGGCAAAAAACTCGGCGTGGCTGACGATGAGGGCCGCTTCAGCGGGGTCACAGGTGGCCAAGAACTGGATGGCGGGGGCGGACGGGTCCCGCAGCGACCCGATGTGGATGGCGTCATAGGTGCTGGCCGCCTCCAGCCGGTCTTGCAATGGAACGGCCTTAACCGCAGCAACATCAGCGGCAGTGGCAAGCGACACACGCACTGGCCCCATGACCCGGTCGATCAGGATCGCGCGAGGGGCCTCTGCTGCCGAGGCACCAGAACCAGTTTGAGGAGTGATAGTGGCCATGGCAACCATCAGAACTTGCCGTTCACCAGGTACATCGCAATCCAGGGCTGCCAGATGATGATGGCCAGGCAGATCATCATCAAAATGATGAACGGCACAGCCGACTGCACCAGCACACCGAAATTCTGCTTGAAGGCGGACATCGCCACGATCAGGTTCAGCCCCACAGGTGGCGTGAGGTAGCCAATCTCCAGGTTCAAAATCATGATGATGCCGAAGGTGATTTTGTCGTAGCCGTAGGCCTGCGCCATTGGTGCCAGCAGCGGGGCCAAGATCAGGATGGCCTCGCCGGTTGTCATCAGGCAGCCCACAATCAGCAGCA
The DNA here is from genome assembly GCA_031411175.1 of Rhodoferax sp. GTDB lineage: Bacteria > Pseudomonadota > Gammaproteobacteria > Burkholderiales > Burkholderiaceae_C > JANYCG01. Next base: position 8,535 of record JANOAP010000240.1, read on the forward strand.
GCAGGTTGACCAGCAGCATGAACATCAGCGGGCTGTTGATGTAGCCCTGCATAAACTCCACCAGTTGCGTGGGAATGCGGTGCTCTATCAGGATGATGTTGAGCGACAGCGCAACCGCCAGCACCGGGAACAGCGAGCCCCCCAGTTTGGCCGCTTCCAGCACCACGTTGTAGAAGTCGACCAGCTTCAGCTCTTTGTGAATCTTGATCTCCACAAACAGCGCATAGACCAAGGCCACGGCCGCCGCCTCTGTGGCTGTGAAATAGCCGCTGTAGATGCCCCCCAGCAAAATCACCGGCATCATGGCGGCCCACAGACCCTCTTTGCAGGCCTTACCGAGCTCGGCGGCACTGAATCTCTCGCGCGGCATCTTGCGGTTGAACCACAGCGCGTAGATGGAGAACACGATCAGGATGAAGATGCCGGGGCCAATGCCGGCCTTGAACAGGTCGGTGACCGATGCTTCGGTCACCAGGCCGTAAATGATCATCGGGATGGAGGGCGGGATGATGATACCCAGGGTGCCGCCTGACATGATGGTGCCCAGGGCAAACTTGTTGTCGTAGCCGCCTGCTTTCATGGCGGGGTACATCACCGTGCCGATGGCCAGCATGGTGACCACCGACGACCCTGAAATCGCCGCAAAAATGCCGCAGCTCATGATCACGGCAATCGCCAGCCCGCCCGGCAAGGGACGTGTCAGCGCCGCCATGATGTTGATCAGGCGTTTGGCCGTGGACCCCTGCGTCATCACGTTGCCGCACAGGATGAAGAGTGGAATGGACAGAATCAGTTCCTTGTCTAGGCCCACCCACATGTCTTCGATGATGTAGTCAAGCTGGCCCTTGCCCCAAACGATCTGCACAAAGGCGCAAGCGCCCAGCAAGATTACGATCAGGGGCTGGCGCAGGGTCAGGGCCGCAAACACCAGGGCCAGAAGCAGGAGTCCGTACGTCATTGCCATCTACTCCTGAAACTCGGGTGGCAGGGGGCGAAGAGCCGGGTAAGCCGCATACATGAAGTAGCGTACCGAAGCCGACAAAAAACCCAGCGGAATGGCCAACTGGAACGGCCAGACCGGAAAATTGAATGCCTGTGCACGCAGGCCGGTGGACATGGACGATGCGACGAACACGTAACCGTAATACGCCACACCCACCATGAACAGCGCCGTGAGCAAGTCGGCCAGACGGTCCATGGCGGGTCCCCAGGCTTTGGGGATCCAGGCAAAGCCAACGCGGGGCACCAGGTGGCTACCCGTAGCCGTGGCAATGCCGATGCCGCAAAAGCTGGCCAGCACCAGCGCATAGACCGATGCCTTCTGGGCACCATAGAGGCCGGTAGCGCCCTTGATGTCAAAGGCCTTGAAGATGGGGCCCAGCAACTCTCGGCCCATCACATCCAGCACCAGCAACAGGGCGATCAGCCCATAAGCCGCCACGGCGACCACACACTCTGCACGGTGCCAGCGGTGCGTAAAATTTTGCGCCCACGCGGGGGCGTTTGCCGCAGATGCAGGCGGCAGAGCAGCGGACGCGCTCATGGTTTACTTGGCGCAGGCTTTGCGACCGGCTTCCATCGTGGCAAAGAATTTTTCAGATTCGCCACCGGTCTCTTTGACGATTTGCGGGTAAACCGCTTCCAGTTGCTTGCGCCACGTGGCACGCTGGTCTGCCGTCATGGTGGCGATCTGGCCGCCCGCTTTTTCGTGCATGCCGTACAAGGTGTTTTCGAAGCCACGCACCTCGGCCCGGTAGACCGACGAAGCGTGCCGGGCATAGGCGCGCAACAGCGCGTCACGGTGTTGCGGGCTGAGCTTGTCATAGACCGCCTTGTTCATGAGCGACAGGCCTGGCGAGTCATACAGTGCAGCGCGCGTGGCCGTGGTGGCTACCTTGGTCAAGCCCATTGGCAGGGCACTGGTGATGGTCGTCATGACCACTTCGGCAAGACCCGTCTGCATAGCTGGAATCCACTCCGGCAACCCCATCGGATTGGCATTGGCGCTCATGGCCGCATAAAACAGGGCCTGGGTCTTATTGGCATAGCTGATGGCCTTGACCCCGGCCAGGTCCTTCGGGTTGACATAGGCTTTCTTGCCAAAAAAGTCGATGGTGCCAACTTCGGTCCAGCCCATAAACTGCACGCCCTTTTTGGCGTACAGCTCGACGATGGGCTTGGTCAGATGGTTGTCCAGCACACAATCAAGCTCTTCGTTGTTCTTGAAGTAAAACGGCATCACCACCAGGCCCAGCTCAGGCACCAGCAACGCCGCAGAACCGGTGGAATAGCCACCCATGTCGATGCGCCCACGCGCCACCTGTTGCACTGTGTCCTGTTCGCTGCCAAGCTGCGATGCGAAAAATGGCTGAATCTTGATCTCACCCTTGCTTTCTTCTTCCACGTCTTTGGCAAACCGGTTGATCTGTGTCACCCAGGGGTTGCCTGACGGCGGCGCGCCCGAGCTATAACGCAGCTCGACTTTGGCTTGCGATAGCGCCAGCGTGGGTACCAGGCTGAGGCCAACGAGCGCAGCAATGGCGGCCAGAATGGATGTCTTTTTCATCGGTTTGTCTCCTGTTTCGTTTTGTTACCGTCCCTGTTATACGGCTTGGCAAGGCTGGCGGTCTACATGGTTTATACGGGTACGAGGGCACGCTCTACACTTCCCCCATGCAGATTTACATGGTCGGTGGAGCCGTTCGGGACGCCCTGCTGGGCCTGCCCGTGCAGGACCACGACTGGGTAGTGGTAGGTGCCACGCCACAGCAATTGATTGACCAGGGTTACAAGCCCGTGGGCAAGGACTTCCCCGTGTTTTTGCACCCGGCAACCCATGAGGAATATGCGCTGGCCCGCACCGAGCGCAAGACGGCACCGGGCTACCATGGCTTTGCGATTCACGCTGCGCCGGATGTGACCCTGGAAGAAGATCTGGCACGGCGCGATCTGACTATAAATTCAATAGCGTACTATCCAATCGATACGGGGGCTAGCGGCTTAAAACTTGACCCTTCCCGATTGATTGACCCGTTTGAAGGCCAGCGCGACCTGCAAGCCAAGGTGCTGCGCCACGTGACCGATGCTTTCCGCGAAGACCCGGTGCGCATTCTCCGGGTGGCCCGGTTCGCGGCCCGCTTTGCCGACTTCTCGGTCGCCCCTGAAACCCAACAACTCATGCGCGAGATGGTGGTGCATGGCGAGGCGGACCACCTGGTGGCTGAGCGTGTCTGGCAGGAGCTGAGCCGGGGGCTGATGGCACACCGGCCTTCGCGCATGTTCGAGGTGCTGCGGGATTGCGGTGCGCTGGAGAAGTTGCTCCCCGAGGTGGCCAAACTCTGGGGCGTGCCGCAGCGCGCCGAGTACCACCCCGAGATCGATACCGGCATTCACGTGATGATGGTGCTGGACATGAGCGCGCGCCTAAGCGCACCAATTGCGGTACGTTTTGCGTGCCTCACACATGATTTGGG
>JANOAP010000241.1:0-21939 GCA_031411175.1 Rhodoferax sp.
TCGATCAACTACCAGCTCAACCTGGGCTACCTGCTGACCTTCCTGCTGGCGGGCAGCGCAGTGGTGGGCATGCACGTATGCCATGGCACCCTGCGCGGATTAACTATGAATTTAGTAGTGCCTGGTGCCCAGTATGCGGGGTCTAGCGCCGTTATTGGCGTCAACCTGGTGAGCGAGAGAAAATCTATCCGGCATGGCATTGGCCTGAGCGTTCTGGATTCGGGTCAGGCAAGCTCCGCGCAGAAGGCGAGCAGGCACTGGGTGTGGGCCGACGTCCCGGCGCAGGGAATGTGCACGGTGCACGTGGCCTTCAAACCGGACCGGCGCGGCCTGCACCGGGTACCGACGCTCACTGCCGAGACGCGTTTCCCGCTGGGTACCTTTCGCGTGTGGACAGTATGGCGGCCTGCCGCGCAGGTGATGGTTTATCCGGCCCCGGAGGCCTTTCCCCCGCCGCTGCCTCCCGGCGAGCCTCGCGCCGGGGGCGCTGCCACCGCCCAGGTGCAGTCGACCGGCGAATACGACGGCGTGCGCGCCTACCGCCGGGGTGACCCGCTCAAGCTGGTGGTCTGGAAGAAGGCGGCCAAAGCCGATGAACTGGTGAGCCGCGACACCCAGCAGGCGCAACGGTTTGAACTCTGGCTGGACTTTGCACACACAGGCACGTCGAACACCGAGCTCAAGCTGTCGCGCTTGTGCGCGTGGGTGCTGGAGGCACACAAGCGCGGGCTGGATTACGGGTTGCGGCTGCCGGGGGTCGAGATTAAACCGGCTTGTGATGAGCGGCATAAGAAGAGGTGCCTGGAGGCGCTGGCTTTATGTTGAAAAAACTCAACAACCTCCCCCGCGACAGCCGCGACACGCTATTCCTGCTGGCCGTCATCGCCTGGGTCATCCTGCCCCAGGTCAGCAACCTGCCCCTCTGGTGCAGCGGCCTCGTGGCAGGCGTATTGCTGTGGCGCGGCTGGCTGGCCTTTCATTCGAAGCCATTGCCCTCAAGATGGTGGCTGCTAGCCCTGCTGGTTGTCACCGTCGCAGCCACCCTGTTCACACACCGCACCATCCTGGGCCGCGACGCGGGCGTCACGATGATCGTGGTGCTGCTGGCCTTGAAAACGCTGGAACTCCGTGCCAGGCGTGATGCCTTCGTGATCTTCTTCCTGAGCTTCTTCACCATGCTCACGAATTTCTTCTTCTCCCAATCTCTGCTGACGGCAGCCGCCATGCTGATTGCGTTGCTGGGCTTGCTCACGGCACTGGTCAACACCCACATGCCGGTGGGCAAGCCACCCCTGTTACTGGCGGCTAAAACGGCGGGCTGGATGGCCTTGCTGGGTGCGCCGGTGATGGCCATCCTGTTTGTGCTTTTTCCCCGTATGGCGCCGCTTTGGGGCGTGCCGGGTGATGCCATGAGCGGGCGCAGCGGCCTGTCCAACAGCATGCAGATTGGTAACATTGCCAGCCTGGCGCTGGATGAGAGCATTGCAATGCGCGTGCGCTTTTCAGGCACCGTGCCACTCCAAACCGATCTGTACTTTCGGGGGCCTGTGCTGTCTACATTTGATGGTCGCGCCTGGCGGCCATTGCGCTCCGGCTTTCCGCCGCGCATGCAGGCACCCGCCAATCTTCAGGTCTCTGGTGCGCCGATTCAATACGAGGTCACACTGGAGCCCAACAACCGCCCCTGGTTATTGGTTCTGGATGCAACGCCGGTCAAGCCCAAGCTGGCGGGTTTTGATGTCGCCATGACCCCTGAACTGGTTTGGCAAGCGGACCGACCGTTCACGGACCTGACCCGCTACAGCGCGCAGAGCTTTCCCGACTTCCGCTTTGGCCCTCCACGCCAGGTCGTCAGCCTGCAGGACTTCGTGGACCTGCCTGCGGGCTTCAATCCGCGCACGCTTGAGCTGGCTGCGCAAATGCGGCGCGACCCCGCACTGGCCACCGCCGACGGCGCGCAGCTGGTGGCTGTGGTGCTTGAGCGTCTGCGCAAAGGCGGCTATGGCTACACGCTGGACCCCGGCGTTTACGGCCAGCACACGGCCGATGAATTCTGGTTTGACCGCAAGGAAGGTTTTTGCGAGCACATTGCCTCCAGCTTCGTCATCCTGATGCGCGCACTGGACGTGCCAGCCCGCGTAGTCACCGGCTACCAGGGCGGTGAGCGCAACGCGGTGGACGGCTTCTGGACGATTCGCCAGAGCGATGCCCACGCTTGGGCAGAAGTCTGGATGGCCGGACGCGGCTGGGTGCGCGTCGACCCGACCGCCGTGGTCGCCCCGTCCCGCACAGGCTCGTTCCAGCGCCTGCAAGCGCCTCGCGGCGTGATTGGCAGTGCGCTTAGTGGTGCCTTTGGCACCGTCAGCCCCACCCTGCTGGCCACACTGCGTGCGACCTGGGAGGCGGTGAACAACGGCTGGAACCAATGGGTATTGAACTATTCGGAATCCAAACAGCTGAACCTGCTCAAGGACATCGGTTTCGAGTCACCCAGTTGGGAAGACCTGGGCTACGTGCTGGCGGGCCTGGTGGTGCTGGCAAGCCTGGTGGGTGCCGCATGGACGCTTTGGGAACGCAGTCGACATGACCCGTGGTTGCGCTTGCTGGAGCGGGCGGGCAACAAACTGGAGGCGGCTGGCATCAGCCTGGCACCCAACAGCCCACCGCGTCGCATGGCAGAACAGATGAATCGCCAAAATGTGGCCAGCACCGCCTTTGCTGACAATGCCCGTGAAGCCATCGGCCGGTGGCTGCTGCAACTGGAAGCCGTGCGCTACGCACCGGCATCGTCAGGTCGTCGTGCCAGCGTGGCCGAGCTCTGGCGTGAATTCAAACACCTGCCCTGGCCAAAGTGACGGCCCCCCGGTTGACTCTGGCTGGCAGCCTCAAGCGGCGACAGACTCTGGTGTGTGCTCTACTGAGTGTTCAGTATTGGCAATGAACCATTCCGGCACCGAAGGCCCCCAGAGATAAAACGAATCCTCGGGATGGTAGTCGCCCGAAACCCAGTCGTGCGTGGCGGGCACAAAGTCGATGTCTGCCGAAAATTCAGCAAAACTGCCCCAAGGGTCACGCGCGTAATAGAAGTAGTTGGACCCCAGCACATGGCGGCCCACACCCCAGCCATCGGTAAAGCCGGCATTTCGCATTTGCTCGCTGCCCTCGCCGACTTCATCCAGACTGCCCACGTCCCAGCTCGTGTGATGCAAACCAGGGCCATTGGACTTTGCGAAGGCCACCAGGTGGTGGTCACTGCCGTGGGGCGTGTGCAGGAAGGCGACGATGTCAGCAGACTTGTCGGACAGCCGCAAGCCAAGTGCACTCTCAAAAAACGCGATAGATGCCAGCACGTCAGCCGAGAAAAAAAGCACGTGCGACAACCAGCGTGGCTGCACCTTGGCAGACTGGCTGCGTGCAGGCGCATTCGCCTCGCGGCGGGCCAGCCCGCGCGCAGGTGATGCGGGCGTTTTGCGGTTGGGCGAAACTTTGCCGGCCACGATCAACTGAATCGCGATGCCCTCGGGCGTGCGCAGCCACAGCCCGAGGGCTTCAGCCATCGGATGGGGTTCACAGCCGATCTTCAGGCTGTCGATCTTCTGGCGAAAGGCAGCTTCGTCTTCGGCGTAGATGCCAAACCTCACGTACTGCAAGGCCTTGGGCTTGCCGTTCGCAATCACCGACATCCAGCAGTGCGCATTGCCATGCGTGTGCAGATCAACCCGTCCCGCAGATTTGCGCACGTCAAGGCCAAACGCGCCGTAAAACGCCTCCGCCGGTGCAATTTCCGGCACAGTGAAAACGATGCGGTCTACAGAATGAACCGCCAGCACGCCAGGGCGGCGTCCGGCAGAAGCGGCTACTTGTCCAGATGTCATATGTCGTCCTTCGTCGTTATATGCAGGCCCACCTGCGGGAATTTTCAGATCGCAAGGCTACCATTTTTCTTCAAAAACCAGCGCCGGAGTTCAGGCTATTGCTCATCCACCACCGGGTTGCGCAGGATGCCCACGTTTTCAACTTCCACTTCGCACACGTCGCCATGCTTCATGAACAGCGGCGGCTTGCGCGCCAGGCCAACGCCAGACGGCGTACCTGTCACGATGATGTCGCCGGGCTGCATGAGCACGGCCTCACTGAGCATGCTGACCAGGGTGGCCACGTCAAAAATCAGCGACGAGGTCGATGCGTCCTGCACCACAACACCATTGAGCCGTGTCTGCAGGCGCAGGCCCGCAGCACCCGGTGGCAACTCATCGCTGGTCACAAACACCGGGCCGAATGCACCGGTGTCATCAAAGTTTTTGCCAATCGTCCATTGCGCCGATTTGCGCTGGTAGTCCCGGATCGAGGCATCGTTGCACAGCGAATACCCGGCCACGTGCTCCAGTGCTTTTTTCTTGGGGATGTAACGCCCGGCCTTGCCAATCACCGCAACCAGCTCACCTTCGTAGTCAAGCTGCGTGGAGACTTTGGGGCGCACAATCGGCGCGCCGTGGCCCATCATGCTGGAGTTGAAGCGCGAAAAAATGGCCGGGTACGTGGGCACCTCAAAGCCGCTTTCCACCGAGTGGTCCACGTAGTTCAGCCCGATGCACCAGATCCGGCCTGGGTTGTCGATGGGCGGCAGGTAGGCGATTTTTTCAAGGTCAATCGTGGCACCCTGGCGAAGCGCAGCGCCTGCAGCCTCAAGCGCCTGCGGACCCTGAACCAGCAGCGCCTGCAAAGAGCCGGGGTACCGGGTGTCGTCTTCAAGAAGCCCTTTGAAGCCAGCGCCGTCAGCAATGGCCAGCCCGCGCAGCTTGCCCTGCCTGAAATTCAAAAAACGCATGTCAATTCTTTCTGTCTGGTGAAAAATATAGGGGGCAGCCTGCCGGTCAGGCAGAGCCTGGAACTTCCGTCAAATCGGACAAATGTGACGCGCTTGGCGACACACCTGCGCACGCCATCGCCAGCACAGCCGCCGCATCGCTGTGGCTGTCTCCGCGCCAGGCAATATGGTGGTCAGGCCGGATCAGCACGCAATCGGCAGCGTACAGCGCACGGCCCTCTGCACTGTCGCATTCAAGAAACGCCAGCGGCATGCCTGTTGCAGCCGCTGCTGCGTGCCACTCTGATCGGTCTGATTTTTCCCCTGAGTCACGAGCCGGTGAAAAACACAGCAAGGTGAAATCGCGCCCAAAAAGGTCAAAGATAGATTGGCCATCCACCCAGAAGTGCGGCGCACGCCCACCGGGTCGGCCACTCGGCAGGTAGTGATTTGGCTGATCAGCCGGGGACACATCAGATTCCTTCGCCACGATCGGGCTGCCTTCATAGCGCAGGCCCAGTTGCAAGCCCGGAATGTTGAACTCGTTGCGCACATGCTGGCCCAGGGCCTGGCCCAATTGCTCCCGCGCCGCGTCACCTACCGCGCCATCGGCTTCCACGTTGTCGGGAATCTTGATGCGGCCAATGCTGTCGGCCATGGCCCGGGCGAAGGTCGTATTGCGGTGCGCGATGGGCTTACGCTCCGCTTCGTAGGAATCCAGCAGCCTGGGCTGCGCCCAGCCCTGAATGACGGCCGCCAGCTTCCAGCCCAGGTTGACCGCGTCGTCCACACTGGTGTTGTAGCCCATGCCGCCGGTCGGCGTGAACAAGTGGGCCGCATCGCCCGCGATGAATGAGCGTCCTTGCGAGAAGTGATCGGCGACCAGGGTGAAGCCCGCTTGCCATGGCCCGGTGTCTATCAAGTCATAGTCGAATGTCGCGCCGATGGCCGCAAACATGGCAGAGCGCGCATCCACAGACTCCGTGGTCTGCCCCGGCTTGAGTTGCAGGCAAAACAGAAATTTGTCGACGCCATCAATCGCGATCAGCAGGCCGCGCTGAACCGCATTGACGGCCCAGTACTGCCAGGCTTTTTTCTTGCCCAGCACCTGGTACAGGTTGGCCGAGGTAAAAAACACCGACAGCATCTGGCCACCAAAGAAATCGCGCTCTTCCTCGCTGTAGCCGCTGTAGCGAATGCCACAGGTCTTGCGCACCAGGCTGCGCGGGCCGTCGCAGCCGACCACGTAGCGCGCTTTCAAATCCATCGTCTCGCCGTTGACGGCGCTGCGGGCTGTCACGGTAACCTGCTGATCGTCGGTGACGATGGTCTGGGCTTGCCAACCCAACATGAGTTGGACGCAATCGTTTTTCTGTGCCTGCTCGCGCAGCACGGGTTCGATGAACATTTGCTGCCCGCGATGCGGCAACTCCGGCGTGGGCCAGGATTCCTCGCCATAGTCGCCAAAGGCCGTGCGGGCAATCACCTCGTTGCGTGATGGAATCGAGAACCGGGTCAGTTCCCGCCCCGCCAAAGTGGTGCAATAAATGACGTCCTGCGGATGGTCAGGTGCCAACCCCAGCGCGCGAATTTTCGCTGAAAACCCCCGACGCCGGTAGTGCTCCATGGTGCGCGACGAGGTCGCATTGGCCTTGGGGAAATCGGGTGCAGCCACGTCTTCTTCGAGCACCACGCAGTTCACGCCCCGGCAACCCAGCTCAATAGCCAGCATCAGGCCCGCAGGGCCTCCGCCGACGATCACAACGTCTGTGCTTTTCATGCTTGCCCCTGGCTTTGTCGACGCTGTGGCTCAGTCCACACTGGCACCAGAACGCTTGACGATCTCGGCATACACGCGGGTGTCGCTGTCTATCAGGGCACTGAGCGCCTGGGGTGTAATGGCCAGCGGCACAAAACCAATGCCAGCCATCTTTTCGATCACGTCAGGCTGTTTGAGTGCGTCATTCAGGCTGCGGTTAAGCACCTCAATAACGGCAGCGGGTGTGCCCTTGGGTGCCACCAGAGAAACCCATGAGCGTGTCGCGACGCCCTTGGGCCCGCCCGATTCTTCAAGGGTCGGTACGTCAGGCAGAACGGCAGAACGCGTGTCGTCGGCAATCGCAATGAACCGCAGCTTGCCAGCCCGCAGCAAAGGGCCTGCACTGCCGATCGTGGCCATGCCCCAATCAACATCACCCGTTGAAATGGCGGCGTACATTTGCGACAGTTCCTTGAACGGAATGTGCAGCATCTTGGTCCCGGTAGCGCTCTCAAGCTGAGCGCTACCCAGATGCAGCGGACTACCCACCGAGTTGGAGCCATAGGTGAGCTTGCCGGGGCTGGCAGCCGCTGCTGAAATCAGATCTTTGGCAGTCTTATAGGGGCTGTTGGCACCCACGGCAATGAAGAACGAGGCGCGGTAAACGCCGCCCACAGGCACAAAGTCCGCCTTGGGGTCGTAAGGCAGTTTTTTGAACAATGACGGGTTGATCGCCAGATGTCCCAAATCGGCCAGAAACAGGTCGTAGCCCGTGGGCGCCGCCTGCTTGACCGCATTGGCAGCGATGAAGCCATTGGCACCGGGGCGCGGGTCCACGATCACGGACTGTTTAAGGCTGGCATTCATTTTCTCGCCCACGATACGGGCCACCACGTCAGGCCCGGCACCCGCCGGAAATGGCGAGATGATGCGCACTGGCTGCGTTGGAAACGTCTGGGCAACAGCATGGCCCGAAACGATGGCAAGGCCCAAGGCGGCACCCAGGCCCAAAAAGAGTCGCTTGTACATAATGTCTCCGAATAATGGTTGATCCAGGCCAGACTGTAGGTTTTCTGCCAACAACCGGTAAGAGTGCAAAATAGTACCTGCGATACCTGTCTTGCATCACTTATGAAACTCCACCACTTGCGCAACCTGGTTGCCGTTGCCGACGCCAACAGCATCCGCGGCGCGGCGCGGGCGCAAGGCCTGGCCCAGCCTTCGATCACACGCGGCCTGCGCGATCTGGAAAAAGAGCTGGGGGTGCCCCTGCTGGAGCGCCATGGCAAGGGGGTGTCCCTTAACGAATACGGGCGTTCATTTGTCGTACGAGCCCGGTCGATCCTGCAGGATGTGGAGCGCGGGCGCCAGGAGATTGCCCAGTTGAAGGGCGAGCGCATCGGTAAGGTCAGCGCGGGCTTGTCCAGCGCCGTTTTCTTGTCACTGGTTCCCGAGGTTTATAAAGCCTTCCGCCAGAGCTTTCCGGACGCCATGGTGAATCTGATGGAGGGCCTGTTTCCCGCCATGGAGCCGCATCTGAAGGACGGTAGCCTGGACTTCTACATCGGCCCGCGCCCGATTGGCGAAATGGACAAGTCGTTCTCTGTCCAACTTCTGTTCCGGAACCAGCGCGTCGTGGTTTGCCGCAAGGGCCACCCACTGGCGGACAAGACGAGCCTGCGTGACCTGATAGACGCGCAATGGATGATGACCGGCGTGAGGCAGCCGGTGGAGGTTGAATTTGAAGAGCAGTTTGCGGCACACCATCTGCGCGCCCCCAAGGCGATCACGCAAACGCTGACCACCCTGCCCATCGTTGCCTTGCTGACGTCCACGGACGCGCTGGCGTTCCTGCCGCACCAGTGGATCACCAGCGACATCTTCAAGGGCAAGCTGCAAGAAATACCGGTGAAAGAGGCGCTGGATGGCCCGGATATCGTGCTGGTCAAGCGCAACACCCTGCCGCTGACACCGATTGCAGAAACCATGGTCACCCTGTTTGAACGCGCTGCTGGAACACCGTACACGAGAAGCGCGCCCCTGAAGCGAGCACCGAAACCCGCTACCCGATGATAACAAGGAACATGAGCAAACTTCGAACCGCTATATTATTTATAGCTGCTATAGCACTATCCACGGGGTCTATAGCCCAAAATGACCCCCCTATCACGCTCAAAAAGCCGCGCAAAGCTGTACAGCAGCAGCCCGCCGCAGCGCCTGTCGGCGTGCTGTACGCCACCCGCGATGCGGCCCTGCAAATGGCGGACGACATCGCCACCCGGCGCGACCTTGACCGTGACTGGGTGCGTCAGGCGATTGGGCAATCCCGCTACCTGCCCCAGGTGGCACGTTTCATCACGCCGCCGCCCAAAGGCACCGTCAAAAACTGGCGCGTGTACCGCAGCCGCTTTATTGACCCGGTGCGCATCAACGCCGGCGTGAAATTCTGGCAGGCCAACCGCGAAGCGCTGGAGCGGGCCGAAAGGGACTACGGCGTGCCACCCGACATCGTGGTTGGCATCATCGGCGTGGAGACAATTTATGGCCAGCAGGTGGGCACGTTCCGCGTGATGGACGCCCTGGCTACCCTGAGTCTGGACTTTCCCGCCGCCCATCCCAGAGCCAAGGAGCGGCGCGAATTTTTTCAGGGCGAGCTGGAACAGTTTCTGAGCCTCTCCAGCCGGGCCGGTGCTGACCCAATGGCGGCACGGGGCAGCTTTGCCGGGGCCATGGGCATGCCGCAGTTCATGCCATCGAGCTGGGTGAAATACGCGGTTGACTTTGACGGCGACGGCAAGGTAGACCTGTTCAACAGCCCCGCCGACGTGATCGGCTCGGTCGCCAACTATTTCAAGGCCTTCAACTGGCAACGGGGCATGCCCACGCATTACCCGGTGGCCTTTGACCGGTCAAAGCTGGACATGGAAGCCCTGATGGAACCGGACATCCTGCCCACTTTCAGCGTGGCCAGCTTCACGGAGAAAGGGGCCGTGCTGGAAGGTGACGCCCTGCAACACACCGGCCCACTGGCGCTGATCGAACTTCAGAACGCGAGGTTCGAGCCAACCTACGTGGCAGGCACCGAAAATTTTTATGTCATCACGCGTTACAACTGGAGCAGCTACTACGCCATGGCGGTGATTGAGCTCGGGCGTGAGGTTGCCAAGGCGCTGGCCGGCGGGCCTCAAGCCACAAACCGCACCGGCACCTGATACGGCCCAATCTCCGGGTAAGGACAATACAGCACGTCCCCGCAGATCTCCAGCGCATTCGTTGCCGCCAGAATTTCTTCCAAAGCAACGCGCAACTCCAGCCGGGCCAGATGCGCGCCGGGGCAAAAATGCGGGCCCTGGCCAAACGCCAGGTGGTCGGCCATGTTGGGGCGGTCCAGCTTGAACACATCGGGCTTGGGGAACACGGCCTCGTCACGGTTGGCGCTGGCATAGGTCAGCGCCACCGGCTCCCCGGCAGAAATGTGCCTCCCGCCCATTTCCACATCTACCAGGGGCGTGCGGGAAAAACCCCGGTAGGGCGTGTACAGGCGCAAAAACTCTTCCACCGCCGCGGGCATCAATTCGGGCGCGTTTTTGAGTTGCTGGTGCAAAGCCCGGTCTTTGGCCAGGTGCAACACCATGCTGCCGACCATCACCATGGGTGCCACGATGCCGACCACCAGCACCTGGCGCACCGAGCCGATGATCATGTCATCCGGCAGCGCCTCAAGTACACCGTTGCGGTTTACGCGGGTTGCCAGCAAGGCGCTCACCGGGTCGGCATCGGCTGCAAGCGGGTTGGCCTTGCGCTGGGCAATCGCTTCGCGGGCCATGTCATACAAAACATAGCTGGTGTCCTTCATGGCGGCATTGTCAAATGCCTGCACGGCGCGAATAAATGCGGGGCCCGCCTCCATCAGGCGGGCCTGCAGGCTATCGTCCAAATTCATCCAGCGGGCAAATACCCGCACCGGGAACCGGCCTGAAAATTCGTTGCAAATATCTCCGGACCCTCTGCCAATCAACGGCAACAGTTCTTCCCGCACCAAGGCGCGCACAACAGGCTCCAGCGTTGCCACGCGCTCGGCAGACAGCAGGGGGTTGAGCGCGGCACGATAAGGCGTCTGCTCCGGCGGATCCAGATGCAAAGGCGGCCGCCGCCCGGTTGATGCCACCTTGGGCACCACGTTCTGCACGGTGGTGGTGAAGACACCGTAGTCTTTGGCCGCGCGTGCCACGTCAGCATGACGCGTCAGTGCCCAGAAACCACCCAGCGCGTCCGTGTGCGCAACGGGGCAACGCTTGCGCAGGTCGGCATAGGTTGCCTGTGCGGCCTCCAGACTTTCGCCGGGGACCACATCGAAGTCATTGGAGCGCACAGATAGGCGCACAGGTGGGTGCACAGGTGTTTGGCTCATGACTCTGCCGTGAATCCGATTTTCTTGACCCACACGCGCCACTCATCGCTGTCGGCGCGGATCATGTCGGTCAACTCCTGGGGGGTGGACGACGCGACTTCCAGACCCAGCTGGCTGGCACTGTCAATCACGTCTTTTTGTTGCAACGCGAGCTTGAGGTAAGCCGCCACTCGGGTCACCACTTCAGGTTTGGCACTGCCCGGCAGAAACATGCCAAACCATTCCCGGCCTGTGATGGGCACACCCTGCTCTCTGTAGGTTTTGGCATCAGGCACCAGCACGCTGCGGCCCGAGCCGGTGACCGCCAGCACACGCACGCCGCTGGCGAGGTGCGGCAGCAGCGCACCAATGGGCGACGACATCGCCGCAATCTGGCCACCGCGCATGTCCTGCAAGCCCGGCACCGAGCCCTTGTAGGGCACATGGCGCAGGTCCACGTTATTGAGTTTTGCCACCGCCGCCACAATCAGATGTGGCACCGACCCTGGCGCAGGCGAGCCGTAGGTCGCCTTGTCCGGGTTGGCCTTGGCCCAGGCGAGGAAATCTTTCAGACTTTTGACTGAGGGCGGCACCAAGGGGCCAACCGCCAGCCCAAAGTTCGTATACGCCAGCAGAGACACGGGCGAAAAATCGGTATCAGGCTTGTAGGGTAGTTTTGCGTAGGTGTGGGGATAGACCGAGAAAAAGGTGGAAGGCGTCATCAGCAGGGTGGTGCCATCCGCTACGGCATCACGTGCCGCCATCAGGGCAATCTGCCCCGCCGCGCCGGGCTTGTTTTCCACAATCACGCTGGCCGCAAAGCCGCCACGCATCTTGTCGGCCAGCTTGCGCAGGAAGGTGTCCCCTGCCCCGCCCGCGGGCGCGCCGATCAGCAGCCGCGCCACCGCAGGGGACTGCGCCAGGGCATCTGTTCCGAACAGCGCCGCACTTGCCACAGCGCTCCATGCCGTACCGGCTTCCAGAAAATGTCTTCGTGTGAATTGAGTATTGGCATGGTTGTGACTGTTCATTGGATTGTCCATTTGATGTCTCCTTGGCAAGCGCAATGTACTCATTTTTTGATTTAAGTTAAATTCAAACTTTCTTCAATTTCAATCAATTTTTCTTTAGTTAGAAACCATGAGCGACCCGCTGGCCCAAATCAGGCTTCGTGACCTGATCCTTCTGGAGCACGTGCACACGTTGGGCACCCTGCGCCAGGCGGCGCAGGCCATGCATGTCACCCAGCCGGCGGTCACCCAGATGCTCAAGGGGATTGAGGCTGCCTTTGGTGTTAGCCTGGTGGACCGTGGCCGGCGCGGCGTGAGCCTGACGGCAGCAGGGCATGCCGCGCTGGTGCGGCTGCGCTGTGCCCGCCATGAACTGGAATTCGCCCGAGAAGCCGCGCTGACCACGCAGCAGCCCATGCTGCGCGTGGGTGCGACGCCCATCGCCACGCTACAGCTTTTGCCCCTGGCAGTGCGGCAGATGCGCACCCGGATGCCCCGCGTTCGCCTCACATTGTCAGAAAGCGGCGTCGAATCACTGTGGCGGCAGTTGTCTGAGGGCTCGCTCGATGCGCTGGTGGGTCGGCTGCCGGGCAGCAATCCGCAGTACCCGCAGACCAGCGGCCTGCGCTACGAGGCCATTGGCACCGAGCGCATGGTGCTGGTCAGCAGCAAAGACCACTCGATGGCCAAGGGCGGCGCGCGGAAGGGAAACCGCCAGCAATGGCTTGAAGCGCTTGCCGCCAGCCACTGGGTGTTGCCCCCGGCCGATGCACTGGCCGTGCTTAATTTCAATGAATGGTTTGGCCAGGCCGGCCTGACGCCGCCCGTGCCCGCGGTGGTGTCAGGCTCGTTTTATGCCACCCTGAATATCGTGTCCAAAACCGACATGCTGGCCGTGGTGCCCGAGTCTGCCGCGCTGGGCCTGGTGGGCACGTTAAAACTCAAGATTCTGGACACACCCTGGCGCAATCCGCCAGTGAACCTGGTATTTGCCGCGCGTGAATCCAGTTGGGATGGGGCCAGTATTTCTGCCCTGCGCGGCTGCTTCTCCAGGCCTGCACCCGTGTAAGCAGGTTTAAGCCCGGCCTAAGATTCAGGGCTCAGCATCACCCCATCCCATAACGCACACTAGCCACCATGCGCCTGCTGCTGGTCGAAGACGACACCATGATCGGAGAAACCGTGCTCGACGTGTTACGCGCCGAGCATTTCGCCGTGGACTGGGTGAAAGACGGCAACATGGCCGACACCGCATTGCGATCCCAGCACTACGATTTGGTGCTGCTCGACCTAGGCCTGCCCAAGCGCAGTGGCCTGGACGTCCTCAAGGCATTGCGGGCACGCCGGGATGCCACGCCGGTGCTGGTGGTCACCGCCCGCGACGCTATTGGCGATCGGGTCGCCGGGCTTGACGCGGGCGCGGACGACTATGTGGTTAAGCCCTATGACCTGGACGAGTTGCTGGCGCGCATCCGCGCACTGATCCGCCGCAGCGCGGGCAGCGCGGGCAGCGCGAATTCAGTGGTTGAGGTGCAGGGTTTGCACCTCAACCCCATCACACACGAGGCTTCGCGCGATGGCGAATCGATTGTGCTGTCGGCGCGTGAATGGGCTGTGCTGGAAGCCCTGATGGCGCGCCCTGGCGTGGTGCTGTCACGCACGCAACTTGAAGAAAAACTCTACAGCTGGAAGGATGAGATCAGCAGCAATGCGGTTGAAGTCTATGTGCACGGCCTGCGCAAAAAGCTCGGGCCTGCGCTGATCCAGACGGTGCGGGGCCTCGGCTACGTGCTGCAAAAATCATGACGCGCGCCTATTCTTTACGCAAACGCCTGCTGGGCCTGGTGATGACGGCCATCCTTCTCGCGGCGCTGTTTCAGGCGGTATCGGCCTACCGCGGCGCACTGCGTCAGGCCGACGAGATGTTCGACTACCACCTGCAGCAGATGGCCTATTCACTGCGGGGTGGGCCGGCGCTGGCGGCACCCTCGCTTGACGGTGACGGCAACAGCGATGTGGACTACGTCATCCAGATTTGGGGGCCTGATGGCGTGCAACTGTTTCGCTCTTCACCCGGCGCAATGCCGCCTCGCGCGGTGCTGGGGTTTTCAGACGTGGTGATGAGTGGCTCGCGCTACCGCGTCTATTCCGTGCAGACCCCCTACCAGACCATCCAGATTGCGCAGGACATGGGCGCACGCGAGGCCCGTGCCCGCGCGCTCGCGGTGCGTGCCATGCTGCCCATGGCCCTGATCGCTCCACTGCTGATGCTGATTCTGTGGTGGGCGATTCGCCATTCCCTCGCGCCACTGGAGCGCACGCGCCAGCAAGTGGCCACGCGTGAGGCCGACGACCTGTCGCCGCTTTCTGATGCTGGCCTGCCCGACGAAGTTCGTCCGCTGGTGCAGGAACTCAACTTGCTGTTTGACCGCGTGCACACCGCCTTTGACGCGCAGAAATCGTTCGTGGCCAACGCAGCGCACGAGCTACGCTCACCGCTGACCGCACTCAAACTCCAGGCCCAGGCGCTGGCACGCGTGACTGACGAATCTGCCCGCGAGGTGGCGGTCACCCGGCTTAACCAGGGCATTGACCGCGCCATCCGCCTGATGACCCAGTTGCTGGTGCTGGCACGCCAGGAGGCCAGTGGCGATGCTGCGGCTCAGTCGCAATCTGTCGATCTGGAGGCGCTGGCGCGTGAGACCGTCACCGAGCTGCAACCTAGCGCCCATGAGCGCAACATTGATCTCGGCTTTGCGTCTGAAGGCCCGGCCATGATCAAGGGCGATGCCGATGCTTTGCGAATCCTGATTCGCAACGTGCTGGACAACGCCATCAAGTACTCGCCGCAAGACGGCCATGTCGATCTGAGCCTCTTCAGACAAGGAAACAAGACCGTGCTGGCCATTGACGACTCCGGCTCCGGCATAGCCTTAGGTGATCGAGAACATGTGTTTGAGCGCTTCTTTCGCAGCCCCGATGCATCCGCCAGCAGTGAAGGCAGCGGCCTGGGGCTGGCCATCGTGCAAGCCATTGCGCAGCGTCACCATGCGACCCTGGCACTTGACCATTCCGCCAGCCGGGGTGGATTGCATCTGGAAGTTGTTTTCCCGTCGGCTTAGCTAAGATGGGGCACCATGAAATCAATCCCCCAGCGACGAGTCTTGTCCCGGTTCTTTCTGGCACTGACGCTGGCCACGGTGCTGCCTTTTCTTGCACTTGCCAGCGCCGCACAGGCGCAGCCATCCACCTGCCCGGTCCTGCTCAAGCAGAAGTTCAACCGGCTGCAAGACGAGGCCCCACAAGACCTCTGTCAGTACGCAGGCAAGGTTGTGCTGGTGGTCAACACCGCCAGCTATTGCGGCTTTACCAACCAGTACGAAGGGCTGGAGGCGTTACATGCCAAATTCAGCGCCAAAGGCCTGGTGGTGCTGGGCTTTCCCAGCAATGACTTCGGCAGCCAAGAGCCGGGTAACAGTAAGCAGATTGCCGACTTCTGCTTCAACACCTATGGCGTCAAGTTTCCAATGTTTTCCAAGTCCACGTTCAGTGGCAAAGAGGCCAACCCCCTGTTTGTTGCGCTGACCAAAGCCACCGGCATAGCCCCGGCCTGGAATTTCCACAAATACCTGATAGACCGCAGCGGCAAGCGCGTCACCAGTTATGCCAGCGTGGTCGAGCCCGGCAGCGGTGCCCTTGCAGCTGACATTGAAAAAGCACTCGCCGCCAGGTAAGGTTCAAGCAAGCGCCTGGCTCATCTCGGAGAAGCTCGTGGCCATGCCTGTCGCGGGCAATTGAGTCCCCAACTGGCGTTCAATCTGCGATTTCGAGATGACCCCGCGAATGCGCAACGGCGTCGTGGCAGTGGCGGTCTCGATCACCAGCATATGCGCTCGGCCAGCAGCCTGCAAAGCCGCAATCACCTGCCCCACATTGGCGCGTCGCAACACGGCCAGCTCAATCGCATCAATCTCCGAAAGCGGCGTCATCACGTCAGTCACCGTGAGATCTTCAAATTTCGCCTGGCGTTGATTGACCAGCCGCAACGGCTTTTCGCCCTGCAGGTCCGCGGCCGTCACGATACCGTCCACACCGGGCATCTGATTCACGACAAACAGCAGGCGCACACCCTGGTGAATCATCAAACGTTCAGCAGCGGCCAGCCCTGCGTCGGGCTGCACCGTTGCCGCGCGCACATGGGTCAGGTCGGTCATCACCGCTTTTCCCGGAGTTTCAAGCGAGACCTTTTCCACGTGCGGCGGCACGGCTTGGGCAATGGATGTGCCCGCGGGGAAACGGAAAGTTGGCAATGCGTTGTGTGACATGAATCACCTCCAGAGAAAGTTGGCGTTTTGTCGACAAGCTTTTTGACGACTGATTCATTTTGCGCTTGTGGTGAAGTTTTTGTATCAGGATTTCATAAGGAATCGAACACACCAGGCGGGTTTAAGACTCACCTAAGCCAGCAGCGTCAAAGTTGACCCATTGCAATTCAATGCAATGAATTCAACCCAAGGAGCTTTCATGACAACACGTACCCTCAAGAGCACCCGCCTGGTGCTGGCACTCATGGCCTCCGGCTTGATTGGCGGTGCCAGCGTCACGGCGTTACAACACCTCAACGCCGCCCATGCGGCCAATGCGCCGGTGAATGCTGCCGCAGCAGGAATGGCAACATCGGTGCCCAGCGTTCCCATGGCTCTGCCGGACTTCTCGCAGATCACGGCGCAGTATGGCCCGGCGGTCGTCAACATCAGCGTGCGCGGCACCACCAGGGTGTCCGGCGAATCCCCCACCGCGCGCCATGGCCAGGGCTCGGGCTTCATTGTGAGTGCCGACGGCATCATCCTGACCAATGCGCACGTGGTGCGTGATGCCAAGGAGGTCACCGTCAAGCTCACCGACCGCCGCGAGTTCATTGCCAAAGTGCTGGGTGCGGATGCCAAGACCGATGTGGCGGTGCTGAAGATCGACGCCAACAACCTGCCCGTGGTGGCCATGGGCAAGACCAGTGACCTGCGCGTAGGTGAATGGGTGCTTGCCATTGGGTCGCCGTTTGGCTTTGAGAACACGGTCACAGCGGGCGTGGTCAGTGCCAAAGGCCGTTCCCTGCCTGACGACAGCGCCGTGCCTTTCATCCAGACCGACGTGGCCGTGAACCCCGGCAACTCGGGTGGCCCGCTGTTCAACACGCGCGGCGAAGTCATCGGCATCAACTCGCAAATCTACAGCCGCAGCGGTGGCTACCAGGGGGTGTCGTTTGCCATCCCGATTGACCTGGCGGCCAAGATCAAGGACCAGATCGTCGCCCAC
This sequence comes from Rhodoferax sp., assembly GCA_031411175.1. Classification (GTDB taxonomy): domain Bacteria; phylum Pseudomonadota; class Gammaproteobacteria; order Burkholderiales; family Burkholderiaceae_C; genus JANYCG01. Next base: position 17,280 of record JANOAP010000241.1, read on the forward strand.
GGCAAGGTGGAGCACGCGCGCCTGGGTGTGTCGGTGCAAGAGGTCAACCAGGTGCTGGCCGACTCCTTCAAGCTGGACAAACCCGAAGGCGCGCTGGTCTCTGGCGTTGAGAAAGGCGGCCCGGCCGACAAGGCGGGCCTGCAAGCCGGTGACGTGATCCGCAAGGTGGATGGCCGCGCCATCGTGTCATCTGGCGACCTGCCTGCAGCCATTGGCCTGGCACTTCCTGGCGACAAGGTGAAGCTTGACGTCTGGCGTCAGGGTGCGACCAAGGAAATTGAAGCGCGCCTGGGCAATGCCAATGACAAGACCGCCCAGGTGGCCGACAAGAGCGACAGCACGCAACAGGGCCGCCTGGGCCTGGCGCTGCGACCGCTACAACCCGAAGAGCTTCGCTCGGCGGGGGTCAATAGTGGCTTGCTGATTGAGGACGTCACCGGCGCAGCCGCCAGCGCCGGGGTTGAAGCCGGCGACGTGTTGCTGGCTGTGAATGGCCAGCCCGTCAAAAGCATTGACCAGGTGCGGTCGGTGGTGGCCAAGTCCGACAAGTCGGTGGCGCTGCTGATCCAGCGCGGGGACGAGAAGATTTTTGTGCCGGTGCGTATCGGCTAAGGCGGTCGATACGGCCGAGTGGCCCGCCTCAATGCACCGTGATGATGTCCCGGTGCATTGGGGCGAGTTTGGCCAGCAACTGGTTTTGGGCAGAAAAGGCAATGCCTTGCTTGTCCATGGCCACCTGAAGCACTTCGATCAGTGCGTTGAATTCGGGCTTGCCGATTTTCATGCCCCCATGAACCTGCTTCATGTCGTCGCCTTTGTAAACACAAGGCCCACCCGTGATCACACAAATCTGGTCCACGAGCTGGGTCTTGATCTGCTTTAGGTTGGTGTCTTTCCAGAAAGGCCCCAGACGTTCATCGGCCACGATGCGAACCATGAAGTCATCGATCAGGCGGACAAGCCCCGCCTGCCCACCAAACGACCGGAACAGCTCGTCCGTCTGGCCCGGTGGCGCTGGGTTGGCCTGCGCAAACACGGGCATTACCAGCAGCGAACTCAAGACAATCGCAAGCCCCGCGACAACGTGATGGGACTTCTTCATAAGGCGACCCCTGAAAGCAGTAGACACAGCCTAGAACGCAAGTTGCGCGGAAAGATAGAAGCCGGTCTGGCCGCGCCCCGCCGTCACCCCCGGCACAATGCGGCCCAGATCAAGGTAGGCCAGCGTGACGGAGGCGTTTTTATTGGGAGCCCAGGCGATGAAAATATCTTTCCAGTCGTCCTCCGCCAGCGCGTCGCCCAGGCCCGCCGCACGGCCCAGCGCTTCCAGGTTGTTGGGCTTGAAGCGGTATTCGGCACCCACAGCAATGTGCGGGCTCAACAGGAGTGCCACGGAAAACTCAGGCACCAGGCTCATGGCGTCTTTGCCAGGGGATCCAGCGCCAAACCCCAGCAGGCCGTTCTGGTTGGCGTTGGTGTAGCGCAGCGTGCCATTTACCAGCAGCCCTTTCGCCAGGAACAATTTGGTGGCGCTCACATAAAGGTCGGTACCGCTGGTCTTTACGCCCAGAAAATTGAGGACGGAGCCCAGCGAGCCCGCTGCGACTGTCTTGTGTTGCAGGCCCACTGAAATTTGCGGTGCCAGCGTGTCACTGTTGAGCACGACATCGCCATACAGCTTCAGCTTCAGGCCCACAATGTCCATGCGCAGGTGTTCATTGGGCCTGACGCCAAAGGCGGCGATGCCGTTGAGCGCTACTGCGGGTGATGCGTCAAAGTCCTGGCGGGCCAGGGACACCTCGACCCGCTCGCTGAAACCGGCGGTCACGCCATAGGCGATTAATGAATAGTCTTGCGTGCCCGCGCGTGAGACGTGGACACTTGCACCGGTTTCGCGCTCGGTTGCGTTGGAGCCAATGACGGACCAGGGCGTCAGCCCCCCACCAGCGGCACCGTCTATCGAGCTGACACCCCCGGTGAGCAGCAGCTTGCTAGTGTCAGCCCAGGCGGGTGACGCCAGCGCCAAGCCGACCATCAACCCGAGACTGCAAACAATGCGCTTCATGCCGCAATTTGAACACGGGGCAGAAGATGCATGGCCTGTTGGCCCAGGGCTGGGCTACAGCATTCAGGCAGCGCGCCAGAAGATGTAGTCGGCCGAGTACTTCACCACCTGCTTCTGGCCCACTGTGGCGGCTTCACAAGCAGAGGAAGGTGCCACGCCGCCCTGGGTCGCCACACGCTGGATGTAGGTCGTGCCCTGCATCGCGCCCATGCCCATGGCGGGGTTGGCCTTGACCAGTTGTGAGGGGATGTTGCCCATGCCAGCCGGGGCCACGGCCACCTGGGCACCGGTGACTTTGGAGCCATCGTTGTTTTCCCAGGTGGCGGGTGGTCCGTAATACTTGCCGATCATCTTGCCGCTGCGGTCTTTGAGCCCGGCGTCCGGGCCCACAAACACCCATTCAAACTGGCCTGCCATGTCCTTTTTGGCACGGCATTCATAGGTGATGTCACCGGCGGCGGCGGTCTCCATGGCCACCATATGACCGGCTGGCACCTTGACGGCATCCGGCAGACTCATTTGTGAAAACGGGGCCACCATGGGCGTGCCCATGTTGGCACAGGCGGCCAAGCTCATGACGGCAACAGCGGCAGCGCAAAGGGAAATTGGGTTACGAACTTGCATGGAAAACTCCTCCAGAAATTGATGAACAGGCGGGTCGCCAAACGCTGCCAGGCAGGGCACAGCGGCTTTGACGCACTAAGTACGCACGCATGCTGGCAACTGGATTCAATAATCCCCTGCGATTCAGTCGGGCATTGGTGCGTGTGAATCCGACAGGTGCCCCGCCTCGTAATGACAGCATGACTGAAATGCGGCATCTTCACCCCGTTTTAACTGCCAAATTGCGCTCTATCCCCCGTGTGGATTGCTTGGGCAGCTATAAAATACGCAGCACCGCGGCAATCTGGTGGCGGGCTTCCCTGCACCCCAAGCGGCGACCGGCTACGGGTTGGCCAGGCTCTGCGCTGGCGCACCGTATCGCAGACAATCCGCGCATGAACCCAGAATCCACCGACGCCGAACTGATCGCCCTGCTGGACCGCGTCGCCCGCCAGGACGCGACGGCGCTCAAGGCCTTGTACGACCGCTGCTCGTCCAAGCTCTACGGGCTGGCCATGCGCGTGGTCAGCAACCGCGAGTGGGCCGAAGACGTGCTGCAGGAAGCTTTCTTGAACATCTGGCGCAGCGCAGGCGACTACCGCGCGTCGTTAAGCCCGCCCATGGCGTGGATGGGTTTGATCGTGCGCAGCCGGGGGCTGGATTTTTTGCGCCGCCGCAGCTCAGACCGGGCCCACGTCACGCAGGAGCTTGATGAACATCTGGCCGAGACGCTGGAAGGCGAAACGCCCAACCCCATGGATACCGCGCAAGCCAGTGAGCAGGCTTGGGCGCTGCACCAGTGCCTGGGGCAGCTGGACAATCGCCAGCGCGAGGTGGTCAGCCTGGCCTACATCCGCGACCTGAGCCACAGCGAGCTGGCGCAACAGCTCAAGCTGCCGCTGGGCACCGTGAAGACCTGGATCCGGCGCGGGCTGGACCAGTTGCGCCTGTGCATGGCCCGGTTTGCGTGAGGACATCGCCATGAACCTCATCAAACATCCCGAACTACTCGATCGCCTGGCCAGCAGCCATGCGCTGGGCACCCTGCGTGGCGGTGCACGCCGCCGTTTTGAAGCCATGGCACGCGAGCAGGCACCGGTGCGCGCAGCGGCGCTGATCTGGCAAAGCCGCATCGCCAGCATGAACGAACTTCAAACTGCCGTGCCGCCGAGCCCGGTGGTATGGACCCGTATTGACAACCTGCTGCAGGGTGAAAAAGAAGCGCAGGCCATGCAGGCTACGCGCCAGGCAGCAGCCCAATCAACTGCCAAGGCAAATGCGGCCAGCGAAGGTGTGGGTGGCTGGCTGCGCAGTCTGGCGTTGTGGCGCGGTGCGACCGCAGCGGGGGTGGCAGCCACCGTGGTCGCTGTGGTGGTGGGCGTGAACATGCGCGACGACATCAGCCAGCGCCTGGGCAACCAGATTGCCAGCTTGCAGACGCAGTTGCAGGCCGCGCCGCAAATCGAATACGTGGCCGTGCTGGCCGACGACAAATCAACCGCCAGCATGCTGGTGACGTTTGACCCCAAGAACCGCAAGCTGGTGTTGCAGCGTGTGGGTGGCTACCAGGAAGCCGGAGACCGGTCTTTGCAACTGTGGGCCCTGCCCCCCAGCGGTGGACCCAAATCATTGGGTGTGCTGGGCTCAGACAAGGTTCTGCGCTTGACTGCCGCTGAAGGCGATGTGCGCGAAGTACCCACCCTGGCCATCAGCCTGGAACCCAAGGGCGGTGTGCCCGGTGCGGGCGGGCCGACCGGGCCCGTGTTGTTCAAGGGCGCGTTGATTCAGAAGCTGCTTTAACCCGGCGCTTAACCCGGCGCTTAACCAGGTGCCAGGGTGGCAAGGTTGCCAAGGCAAGCAGCGAACGCGCTGCAAATGGCATCGTTTGCCGCCCGCGCCGAAGCAGATGCCTCGAAGAACCCAAAGAACGGATGAAACATGTCATCAAACTGGAGCAACTGGACCGGCACGCCGGCATCTGCCAGCTTGTCT
>JANOAP010000242.1:0-19366 GCA_031411175.1 Rhodoferax sp.
GCATCGGAGCCGGTGCGACGAAATCAGCACCCTTCACCTCAAACAGCTTGAGCAGCGGGACGTAAAGTGTGTACCCCAGCTCGTAGTTGCTCAGAAAAGTGTCTTTTTCGGAAATGTTCCTGAGTGTTGTTTCAATGAGCCGGGATGAAGAGGTCTCATCAGTCAGACACAGCTTGGTGTAAACCGCATTTGGCGTGTCGTGCGCCAGTTCCTTCTTTTTGAAAATGCAGGAATCCAGGCCGCCGATCATGGGCGCAATGAGTAATTTCTGTGTGTTGGCCAGATAGATATAGGTCAGCCCCAGAGAAACTGAAATAAGCAGAACCAGCGCCAGCAGTATTTTTTTGTAGGTTGTCTTGAAAATTGTCATGCGGGCAAATTTTAAGGCGTACCCGAGGGAAGCCGGGACGCCGTGAGCGCCGCAATGCAATCAGCCGCATAATCGTTTTTTGATTTTTTCCCTCCTCTGATATCTGAAAGACGCCTCGTGAAAATTGACCAAGCCTCCCTCGACCAACTCTTCTTCAACGCCCGTACCGCCAACGGCTTCATCCACAAGCCCGTGCCTGTGTCGTTGCTGCGAGAGGTCTACGACATCGCGAAAATGGGTGCTACATCCATGAACACCCAGCCCACGCGCTACGTATTCATCACCACCCCGGAGGCCAAGGCGCGACTCCTTCCGGCCATGAGTCCGGGCAACCTGGAAAAGACCAAACTTGCGCCCGTCACGGTGATCGTGGCCACCGACAACCGTTTCTTTGAACACATGCCGGAGATTTGGCATGGCCCAGGTGCCAAGGAAATGTTTGAAGGGAATGTTCCCTTGGCCACTGGCACCGCGACGCGCAATGGCACCTTGGGGGGCGCGTACTTCATGATTGCCGCGCGCGCTGTGGGTCTGGATTGCGGGCCGATGAGCGGTCTTGACCTGGCCAAAGTCAACGCGGAATTCTTCCCTGATGGACGTTTTTCGGCGAATTTCCTGATCAACCTGGGTTACGGTGACAGCAGCAAGCTGTTCAATCGCAATCCGCGTCTGACCTTTGAACAGGCTTGCTCGGTGCTTTGAGTCAGAACGGGGTCTTCCATGCCCCGGAAAACTGAATTTCGGTGCGTCCATTGAATTGGCGGGGCATCTGACGCACACTCGACCCTCGTCGGGCGGCATGGCAGCATGCTGGATAGATAACAAGAGGAGACACACCATGAGATTACTGAAACACATTGTGGCCGGTGCGGTTACTGCGTTGGCCTTTGCAACTGCGGTGCCTGCCTCAGCCCAGGCGCAGTCGGGTGCGCCGGTGCGAATCGGCAGCACGCTGGCGCTGACCGGGCCGTTGTCCGCCACGGCACTCACGCACAAACTCGTCGGGGAAATTTACGTCGAGCAGCTCAATGCCCGGGGTGGGCTGCTGGGCCGCAAGGTGGAGTGGATCGTGAAAGACGACCAGTCCAAACCGGAACTGGCGCGCACTCTTTACGAGCAAATGGTGACGGCCGACAAGGTCGATTTGCTGATGGGGCCCTATGCAACTGGCGCTATTCTCTCGGCCATGGGGGTGGCGCAGCGATTCAATAAAGTGCTGGTGCATCACACGTTTGGCATTCCGTCGCTCTCCAAGTACGACATGGCTTTTCCCGCGTGGTCGCTCGGGTCTGACCCCGGTAACACGGTACCCAATACGGTTTTTGATGCATTGGCTGCCTCCCCCAAGCCGCCCAAGACGATTGCCATCGTGACCAGCAAATTCCCGTCAATTCACTTCATGTCGCTGGGCGCACGGGAAGTGGCTAAAAAACGCGGTTTGAAAGAGGTGCTGTTTTTGGAGTGGGAATTCGGTAACCGCGACTTTGGTCCCATTGCGGCGCGCATCAAGGATGCCAAGCCTGATCTGGTCTGGATGGGCGACATCGCGCTGGAGGGCAACATGCTTCTGGACGCGATGAAAAAGATCGACTACACGCCGCCCCAGCATTTCCATACCTATCCGGCGCCTGGCCCCATGACCAAGTCTCCAGATGGCAAGAACGCCATTTCATTGACGATTTTTGAGGAGCACCCGCCCTTCAGCGACAACGCTTTGGGTGCCGCCTTTATCAAGGTCTTCAACGAGCGCGCCGCCGCCGCCCGCCTGCCGGACACATCGGTGGAGGTGCAGGCCGCCGCGTCCTATACCGCCTGGCAGCTTTTGGAAGCCGGGGTGGTAGGTGCCAAAAGCCTGGATGACAAGGCCATTGCGGCATTTCTTAAAAGCAACAAGATTGACACCATCACCGGCAAGCTGCGGTTCAACGGCCCTGGCAACTATGGTGACGACCCGATGAAGGTCAAACAGGTTCAAAACGGCAAGTGGGTGGTCGTTTGGCCGCAGTCGTATGCGCCCGCAGGTGCCAAACTACAGGTTCAATAAGGCCAAGGCGCATCACAACGTCTGGCCATGACGCTTCCCAGTTTCAACCTTCTTGCCCAATCCATCCTGTCAGGCATCTTTATCGGCAGTCTGTACGGGCTGGTTGGTTTGGGCTTGGGGCTGACGTGGGGCTTGCTGCGGCAGATTAATCTGGCGCATTTCGGGTTTGTTTTCCTGAGTGCTTACCTGTGCTACCAGATGGCCACGGCGTGGGGTGTGGATCCGCTACTCACCCTGCTGATTCTCCCCCCGCTGTTTTTTGTGTTGGGCGCAGCCATGCAATGGGTGCTGGCCAAATTTGAAATCACGCCCTTCAATTCCTTGCTGGTCACATTCGGCGTGACCGTGATGATCGAAAGTCTGGTTCAGGGCATCTGGACAGCCGACTTCCGCCGTCTAGAGTCCCATTACAACGATCAAAAATTCGTGATTGGCGGTCTGTATTTTCCGGTGCCTGAGCTGGTGACGTTGGTGCTGGCCTGTGCGCTTTGCTATGGCGTTTGGGCCGCCATGCGCTACACCGATCTGGGCAAGGCCCTGCGTGCCATGGCTGAAGACGGGCCTATCGCCACAGCATTTGGCGTCAACCAGAAGGCCTTGTCACTGGTGCTGGCGGGCGTGTGCGCGGCCCTGGCGGCAGTGGCCGGTATTTGCCTTGCGCTGACCTTTGCTTTGACCCCGTCACAGATATTTGCCTGGGTGGGTGTGGTGTTTGCGGCGGTGATGCTTGGCGGCCTGGGCAGTGCGCTGGGGCCGCTTGCCGCAGGGATTTTCATTGGTGTGAGCGAGGCCGTCACCATGGCGGTAGCGGCACCCTCCTGGGCACCCATCGTGTCGTTCTCTTTGCTGATTGTGATGTTGCTGTTCAAGCCACGGGTCGGGTAGGGCGCATGAGCAAGACACTCACGGGCATTCTGGCTGCCGGGCTGGCTCTGGGCGTGGTGCCGTGGCTGGGTTTGCCGGCGTTCTACGAATCCTTCCTTTACCTGATCTGCCACTGGACCATACTGGCGCTGTCCTGGAACCTTCTTTCGGGTTACTCCGGCTATTTCTCATTTGGTCACGGTGTCTTTTTTGGCATTGGTGTGTACACCTCGGCGGGGCTGTCGGCCAACCTGAACTGGCCTTTCCTCTTGACCCTGCCCATGGCAACCCTGTTTGCGGCCCTGCTGGGGCTGGCGCTGGGTGCCGTGGTGTTTCGCGTCAAGTCGGTACGCGGCGAGCTGTTTGCGCTGCTGACACTGGCGATCACTTTTGTGGTGGCCACCATCATCCTGAACACGCCCATTGATGGCGGCCCCGGCGTGTCTTTGGCGGGCGTCGCCATTCCCAAGCTTGGGCCTACCGCCTCGTCTTCCATCTATTTGATGGCGGTGGCGGCAGCCATTCTTACTGCGCTCATTGCCTGGAAAGTACATGCGTCCAAGCTTGGCCTGGGCCTGTTTGCCATTCATGACGACGAGGATGTTGCCGAGGTCATGGGTGTGCCCACCCTCAAATACAAGTTACTGGCGTTTGCGCTGTCTTGCGGGCTGGCGGGGCTGGCGGGTGGCATTCATGCTCTCTTTGTGAACTACGTGACGGTGGGTGAAACCTTCAACATCACCGTGCCGCTCACGGTGGTGCTGATGAGCGTGCTGGGTGGCACGCGGTATTGGGCCGGTCCTGTGGTGGGTGCAGTGACGATCACCTGCCTGCTGTACGCCTTCACGGCGGGCAATTCTGCGGTGCTGGGGCGCGGGGTCTTTGGTGCCGTCCTGGTGGTGGTGATTTTGTTCATGCCCAATGGCATTCTGGCAATGTTTGATGCCTGGCGAAAGAAGAAGATGGGTGCAGCCGAAGCACTTGCAGAGGCGCCTAAGACCTCCTACAAGACGCCCCACCAGCCCCAATCACACCCTTCACCTGCTTCGACCTCACCGGCACCTGTGGCGTCTCAACGTGTCGATGCCGCCAGCGTACCTGGCATGGCCGCCACCGTCATCGACAGATCCCGGCCCTTGCTGGAAGTGACGAATATTGTGAAAGCTTTCACGGGCGTGCGCGCGCTGGATGGCGTCAGCCTGAAGGTGTATGAGGGCGAAATCCTGGGCCTGCTCGGGCCCAATGGTTCGGGCAAGTCCACCTTCATCAATCTGGTCAGCGGCCATTTTCCGGCCACTTCCGGGCAAATTCTGTTTGAAGGCCGTGACCTGACCCGCATGAGTGCGCACACGGTGGCGCAGTCGGGCATTGCCCGCACCTACCAAATCCCACGCCCCTTTGCACACATGGACGTGCTGCAAAACGTGGCCCTGGTGGGCATGTTTGGCAAGGCGTCCCTGTCTCGCGCAGCGGCGGAAGCCCAAGCCTGGAAATGGCTGGAATTCACGGGCTTGAGTGCCAAAGCACGTGCCTTGCCCGACGATTTGAACCTGCACCAGCGCAAGTTCCTGGAGTTGGCGCGGGCGCTGGCGGCCAGGCCCCGGTTGGTGCTGCTGGATGAAGTGCTGTCGGGCCTCACACCCAGTGAAATCAATGATGCAGTCGCGCTCATCCGGCAAATCCGGGCTCAGGGCACAACCATCGTGTTTGTCGAGCACGTCATGCATGCGGTGATGGCGCTGGTGGATCGCATTGCGGTGCTTAACCATGGCCAGTTGCTGGCTCAGGGCGACCCCAGGGAAGTCATGAAGAACCCGGAGGTGGTGAAGGCTTACCTGGGTGGTGCCGAGGTGGGGGGCTCGCATGCTTGAGCTGCAAGACATCAAGGTTAGCTATGGTGCAGCACCCGCACTGTGGGGTATCAGCCTGCAGGTGCAGTCGGGTGAGCTGGTTTGCGTGGTGGGCCCGAACGGTGCCGGCAAGTCCACGCTGATCAACGCCATTGCCGGTTTGCACAAGGCCAACAGCGGCACGCTGCGCTTCAATGGCGAAGATATATCCGCCCTGCCGAGTCATCAGTTTTGTGAGCGTGGCATTGCCATCGTGCCGGAGGGCAGACGCCTGTTTACCGGCATGACGGTGCTTGAGAATCTGGAGCTGGGCAGCTTCATCAAGTCTGCCAAGGCACACCGTGCGCAGACGCTGGAGAAGGTGGTGGCGCTTTTCCCGGCGCTGAAGGAAAAGTTGCCACAGCCTGCGGGGTCGCTCTCAGGTGGGCAGCAGCAGATGGTGGCCATTGGCCGTGCGCTGATGGCACGCCCCAAACTGTTGTTGCTGGACGAGCCCTCGCTGGGGCTTTCTCCGCTGATCGTTCAGCAGATGTTCAAAGCGATTCGCGACATCAACGCCCAGGGTACCTCGGTGCTGCTGGTTGAACAAAACGTGGTGATGGCGATGCAGCTGGCCAGCCGCGCCTATGTGATGGAAGAAGGTCGCATCGTCGCCGAGGGTGAAGCCAGCGAGTTGTTGACCCGGCCTGAAATTCAGAAAGCCTATCTCGGCCTGGAGGCTGAATAGCGTCTGCAGGCCTTAGACTCCCGGCTCATTCCGGGAATTTTCATGGTTTTTCCACTCATAACCGACCCGTTTTTTTATGCGGCCGCCCTACCCGCCGTGTTGCTGATGGGCATTGGCAAAAGTGGTTTTGGCTCGGGTATGGGCGCTCTGGCCGTGCCGATGATCGCGCTGACTGTGTCTGTGCCTGATGCGGCTGCGATTCTGATGCCGGCGCTGTTTCTGGCCGATGTGCTGGGCATGGCCGCCTTCCGCAAGGACTTCGACAAAGACCTGCTCAAATTCCTGATCCCGTTTGCGCTGCTGGGCGTGGTGATTGGCACCCTGCTGTTCAAGGTGCTTGACAGCCACCTGGTGGCCGGCATTGTGGGCGTTTTCACGCTGCTGTTTCTGGCTCAGCGCTTTCTGTTTCCGCCGTCTGCGACCAGTGCCCCGCCGCCCAAATGGCTGGGGGCGATTTTGACCATGACATCCGGGTTCACCAGTTTCGTGGCCCATGCGGGCGGCCCGCCCATCAATGCCTACGTGATACCCCTGCGTCTGTCGCCCGTGCGTTTCACGGCCACCATGGCATTCCTGTTTTTTATCGTGAATCTTTCCAAATGGATTCCCTACGCGTGGCTGGGTTTGCTGGACATGCGCAACATGAGCACCTCGCTGGTGCTGCTGCCCATCGTGCCATTTGGCGTCTGGATCGGCGTGCGCATGGCGCGGCGCATGAGTCCGGTGCTGTTCTACCGGCTGATCTACGGTGGCATGTTCCTGACTGGGGTAAAACTGGTGTGGGATGGCTTTGGCAAATCGCTATTAAATTGGTAGCTAATCAAGCACGTCATACCTGGGCTGCAGGCCATTTTTATTTGGAATCTGGTGTGACCTGCGGTTCATACACCGCCACACAGTCGCGCCCGCGCTGCTTGGCGACATAGCAAGCGGCGTCGGCGGCGCGCAGCACATCGGCAGCGGTGTTGTAGCTCGCGTTGACGCCGACCAGGCCAATGCTGGCCCCGACTTTGAATGACTTGCCTTCCCAGGCAAGGTGGTAGGCCACCACGGCAGCGCGCAGTTTTTCCGCAATGTCCAGGGCCTGCGGCAGGGGGCAGCGGCCCAGCAGCACGGCAAACTCATCGCCACCCAGCCGCGCGACCGTGTCGGTGGTGCGCACTTGGGCAGCCAGGGCGTGGGCGACATCACGCAGCAGCGCATCGCCCGCCGCGTGGCCGCCGGTGTCGTTGACCTGCTTGAAATGGTCCAGGTCGATGAACAGGGCGCAAAAGGGCTCGGTGGCCGCGCGGGCCGTGGCACGCTCCAGCAGCGCTTCAAAAGCCGGGCGGTTGGCCAGGCCGGTCAGAGAGTCGTGGCTGGATGTCCAGGTCAGGCGCTCACGCTGCTCGCGCACTTCGGTCACGTCTTCAACGGTCCAGATCGTGCCTTGGGAGCGGTCACCCGGCACGACTGCCCGGCCCCGCATATGGGCCCAGAACAACTGGCCAGACCGCCGCATCAGTTCGACCTCGCCGTCGAATGCCCCGTGTTCCATGAAGGACGGGTGCGCGCGGGTTGACAGCGCCTCGTAGGCCTCGTCCGAGGCGTGAATCATTCTCGTCGGCTGGCCCAGGGCGTTTTGTTTTTCGCAACGGAAGATGTGGCAAAAGTGCCGACTGACCAGTTCAAACTGGCCATTGCGGGTCAGCGCGATGCCTACCTCCGCATGGTCCAGCACCGCCTCCAGCTGCTGCAGCAAGGCCTGGGTTTCGCCCTGCCTTTGCTGGCGCTGCTCCACCACCTGCTGAAAGGCCAGCGCCAGCTCGCCAACCTCGCCGCCTTCATGGGGCCAGCCATCTCCGGAGGGAACTACTTCGCCAAGCATTTTCTCGGCGCGCGCGCGCAGTTTGGAAATAGGCAGCGTCAGATACCAGGCCAATACACCCGCCAGAAATGCCGCCACCAGGCCTACGCCCGCCGCCGCCTTCCAGGCAGTCACCTGGGCGGCAGCCACGGGTTGCAGGGCAATGGCCTGTGGGGTCAGGCGCACCAGGGTCCAGTCGGTACCGGGTATGCCCACCATGGAAACCAGATGCCCGTTGGACAAGGTGGCCATCCCGGTGGTGTCGATGGGGCTGCCGGATGAATGCCATTTGGCAAACACATCCGCCAGGCCGGGTTCGTTGGCAGCTCGCCCCAAAATCCGTGAAGGATCGGGGTGGGCCAGCACCACCCCGGCGCGGTCCATGATGAGGGTGCGCAGGCCGTTCTGGCGGGTGGCTCGCGTGACGTCTGAAAACAGACTGGTGGATTGCAGAGCCAGTGAACCGGCGATGATGCCGGGGGCCAGACCGTCTTGCAGCGGCGCTGCAATGGCAATCACCACGATAGGCTCTTTGTTGATTTTTCCGATGATGGGTTCTGACACCACGGGTTGGTCGGTCTTGATGGACTGCCTGAAATAGTCGCGATTGGCGATGTTGGGCAAATCAGGTGTGGCGGCACCTTTCACCACGCGAGCCAGCATGTCGCCCTCAGCGCGCACCGCCAGTACGCTGTCGAACAACGCACCCAGAGCGTGTTTCTCGACCAGGTAGCGCGTCATGGCCTCGCGGTCTTGCCACAGTTCCGGGGCGACTTGATGGGCCACAGCCTTCAGCGTGTTTTGCAGCATGTCCAGCTTGGTGGAAAGCAGCGCAGCCGTGGTCTCGCCATCATCGCTATCGCTTTGCAGGAGCAGGCGCTGAATGTCGGCCTGCGTGGTGGTGAGAACAAGCTGCGCAGTGACCATGGCCGACATCACGCCCGTGACCACTGCCATGGTGACGATTTTGAATTTGAGCGTGGTGACCCAGTTGAACAATGGCTTCGTCACGGGCATGTGGGTCATGGGCAGAGCGGTTCAGTCAGCTGCATGTTACGCCCAGCCTGGAGCTATTTCCGGTTTTGGGCCAGAGCCCTTTCCTGGGCTATCTGCTCTTCAAGCTGCTGGCGCCCCTGTTTGACGACGGCAATGAGTTTGGTGCGGTCTTTGTAGTGCGGGTGCATTTTTTCAAACAATGCCAGGTTGTGCTCGCGAAACTGGTGAATGGTTTGCGCCACGTCGGCCACATCCTGGCCCAGCGCCCGCAACACGCTGGCACCGCTTTGCAGGCTGCTCTCAAACAATTCGCGTTGAACCAGCTGCACGCCACGGTCACGCAACTCGTGCCAATGGGTGACATCCCGGGCGCGCGCCACGATGGTCAGGTTGGGAAAATGCTCCGTTGCCAGGTCGGCAATCTCCAGCGACTGGTCCTTGTCGTCGACGGCGATGACGAGAACTTTTGCGCGCGCCGCCCCGGCCGTGCGCAGCAGGTCCAGCCGGGACGCATCACCATAGAAAACGCGGTAGCCAAAGCTGCGGGCGGCTTCAATCATCTCGGCGTCATGGTCCAGCACGGTGCAGGTGTAACCCTGGGCGATCAGCAGGCGCGACACGATTTGCCCGTAGCGGCCAAAGCCGGCGATAACTACCGGGGCCTCCTGCAGTTCAGAAATCTCTTCCAGCACCGGCACGCCGCAGTGGGCAAAGCGTGGCAGCAGCAGTTTGTCGATAGCCACCAGAACCAGGGGGCTGACCAGCATCGACACCGCTACCGCACCAATCAGCAGCGATGCCGTTTCGGCCGGGAAAACCTTGGCAACCGCAGCGGCCTGAAACACCACAAAAGCGAATTCACCGCCCTGCGCTAGCAACAAAGTGAACACGGGCCGGTCCTGAAATGGCAGACCCATGGCCCTGGCCAGCCCGTAAATCACGGCAGCCTTGAGAGCCAGAAAACCCAATACAACGGCGGCCATCAAGCCGGGTGACTTCAGAAGCACGCCAAAATCAATGCTCATGCCCACGGCGATGAAAAACAGCCCCAGGAGCAGGCCCTTGAAGGGCTCGATATCGGTTTCCAGCTCGCGCCGGTACTCGCTGGTCGCCAGCAGCACACCGGCCAAAAAGGCCCCCAGTGCCATTGACAGGCCCACCAATTGCATCAAGCCGGAAATGCCCACGACCAACAACAGGGAGGCTGCGGTAAAGATCTCGGGTGTTTTGGATCGGGCAATCCAGCGGAACAACGGGCGCAACAGCAAACGCCCGCCGATGATGATGCCTCCGATAACCGCTACTATTTTCATAGCTTCCCAAGCCCGTCCTGATTGAGTTACAGCCTCTATATCCTCTGAGGATGCGCCCGCAATGCCGCCCAGCAACGGCAGCAGGGCCAGGATGGGAATGGCAGCCACGTCCTGAAACAGCAGGATGGAGAAGCCCGCCTGTCCGGCGGACGTGGGCAGCATGTTGCGCTCACCCATCACCTGCAAGGCAATCGCGGTGCTGGACAGCGCAATCCCCAGCGCGGCGACCAGTGGCGTGCGCCAGCCGCCAAAGACGGCGGGCGCCCACCAACCCAACAGGTAAAAAGCCATGAAAAGCGCTGCGGTGCAGCCCAGCACCTGCGCACTGCCCCAGCCAAAGATGGGGCGGCGCAGGCTCCAGAGGCGCTTGGGTTCCAGCTCCAGCCCCACCAGAAAAAGCATCAGCACCACGCCAAATTCGGCAAAGTGCAGGATGTCTTCCACATTGGTCACCAGCCCCAGGCCCCAGGGCCCAATGGCAATGCCTGCCGCCAGGTAGCCAATGATGGCACCCAGGCCCAGTGCTTTGGACAAGGGTACGGCGATGACCGCCGCGCTGAGGTAGATGAAGCTGTTGATCAGCCAGGTCGGTGTGTGTTCCATAGCAGGCAATTCTATAAATCCATTTTTCGGGCCAATTGCGTTGTTGCGCGGTGCTCGCAATCCTCATGCACCTGAAGTGCATTCCGGTTGCTGCGCTCCGGGCGCCTAGGACTTCATCCCGAAAATCTGAATTTCTAGAAATGTCTTCACGCTACCATAGCGCAAGTCGCGATGTCTTCCAAAATCGAAGGAGATGGGTCATGCCGGTTGTGGTCATAGCAAATCCGAAAGGCGGGGTGGGCAAGTCCACTCTGGCCACCAATGTGGCGGGTTATTACGCGTCCAAAGGTCACGCCGTGATGCTGGGCGACGCGGATCGCCAGCAGTCATCGCGCCTGTGGCTGGGGCTGCGGCCCGCGCAGGCCAGGCCGATCACCACTTGGGAGATGAACGCCGACCTGATCGTCAAACCGCCCCGTGGCACGACCCACGTGGTGCTGGACACCCCTGGCGGCTTGCACGGCTGGCGCTTCAATGATGTGATGAAGATGGCCGACAAGCTGATCATCCCGCTGCAACCCAGCGTGTTCGACATCTTTGCCACGCGCGCGTTTCTGGACCAACTGGCCAGCAACAAGCATGCTGACAAATTGCAGATCGGGCTGGTCGGCATGCGGGTGGATGCGCGCACTATCGCCAGTGACAAGCTTCATGAGTTTGTCGACACCCTGGGGCTGCCGGTGCTGGGCTATGTGCGTGACACGCAAAACTATGTTCACCTTGCTGCGCGGGGGCTGACGCTGTTTGACGTCGCGCCGGGTAGGGTGGAGAAAGACCTGGAGCAGTGGGCTGGCATCTGCCAGTGGCTGGACAAATAATGTCCGGAATGACGCCCAGCCCCGCAAGACCGGGTGAGTCATCCGTGTCACTGGCTTGACATGCATTTGCAGCAGCCAGACCTACAGTCATGCCATGAAAACATTTCAAACCATCTCTGAACTGGCGACTCTTGTGGGCCAGGAAGTCGCTGTGAGCGACTGGATCACCATCACGCAGGAGCAGGTGAACCTGTTTGCACAGGCCACCGGCGATCACCAATGGATTCATGTGGACGTGGAACGTGCCAAGGCCGGGCCCTTCGGCGCGCCGATTGCGCATGGCTTTCTCACACTGTCGCTGATCCCGAAGTTTTTTGAGTCGGCAATTGCCATTGTGGAGACTGGCATGGGCGTGAACTATGGGCTGAACAAGGTTCGCTTCACCTCGCCGGTGCCCGTGGGCAGCCGTCTGCGTGCGCGCCTGACGCTGCTCAAGTCCGAACCCATTGATAACAACGGCATGCAGATGACCTGGGCCGTATCGGTAGAGCGTGAAGGTACGGCGAAACCGGTGTGTATTGCCGAATCCATCAGCCGACGCTATCCCTGACAGGCTTCAGCGCTTACCCGTAGCCCTCACTTCAGCGCTCACCAAAACCGTTTTGCCGCCAGGCCTCAAATACCGTCACTGCGACGGCGTTGGATAAATTAAGGCTACGCTGGCCCGCCTGCATGGGCAGTTTCAGGCATCGAGCGGGCGGGAATGCCTCGCGCACCGCCTCACTGAGCCCCTTCGTTTCGGATCCGAACACCAGCCAGTCACCCGGCGCGAACGCTGCGTCGAACACATTGCGTGTGGCGCGTGTGGTCAAGGCAAACATATGCCCGGGTTGCGGCTGTTCTGCATCCAAAAAAGCTTGCCAACCCGCATGGCGCTTGACTTGTGCATACTCGTGGTAGTCCAGCCCGGCCCGGCGCATCTGCCGGTCTTCCATGGAAAACCCCAGCGGCTCGATCAGGTGCAAGGTGCAACCTGTGTTGGCTGCCAGCCGGATGACATTGCCCGTGTTGGGCGGGATTTCGGGTTCGACCAGAACGATATGGAACATGGCGCGATTGTCGCTGGCGCCAATCAATGGCAATTTTTCGACGGGCCGCCCCTAGGAAAATTAGCCCCCTCGGGGGGCAGCGACTACACGCAGTGAGGAGCGTGGGGGCAATATCTATTCTGTACGGGCAATCACCATGCCGGTGATGTGCGCTGCGCCTGCTGAGCGAAGAGCGCTGGCCGCCGCGTACAAAGATGCGCCGCTGGTCATCACGTCATCCACCAGCACGAGGCGCTTACCTTTGATGCGCGGTGCCAAAAGTGGGTCCAAGGCAAATGCATCCTTGACACTGGCCAGGCGCTCCTCGCGGTTCAGCGAGCTTTGAGCGGGGGTGTCCTTGATCCGCAGCAAGACGTGGGCGTCCGCCTTGTCGGGCTTGAGTGCCCGTGCCAACGCCAGTGCCTGGTTGAAGCCGCGGGTCTGGAGACGCTGCCTCGACAACGGCAGGGGCAACACCAGGTCAGCGTTCTCAAGGGCCGGCTCGACCCACGGGGTACTTCGCAGCAGCGTCGCAAACGTAGAAGCCCAGCCGGGATCGCTGTTGAACTTGAAATGGGTGATCAGTCCGGACCAAGGATAGGCGTAGGCAACCGCTGCCAGGCAGGCATCCACCGCAGGAGGCTTGCGCAGACACTGCCCACAACACGTGATACCGGCCGGCACGGGCAGGGCGCAGGTCTGGCAGCGCGATGCGGGTTGGGCAAAGCGCACCACACACGCTTCGCAGACCGGTGCGGTCGGCCAAGCGTGGCAGACAGCGCATTGACCGGGCATGGCTGAAGAAGCCCTTTGAATCAGTTGGCGAAACATGGAGTCAATATACTCGCCGGGCGGTTCGCACAGCCGCGTACCCCAGCCAAAAACCCATGACGCCCGAGCGCCCACCCACCATCGCCGCCAGCGCCGCCGCCCGGTGGCACAGCCTGCCTGTCAGGGAGTCGCCATGGCTGCATGAAGAAGTTGCGCGCCGCATGGAGGAGCGCCTGGGCTGGATCCGGATGCAGCCAGCGGCCTGGGCGCACTGGGGGGCCGTGCGTGGTGGCATGGGCGCCCACGCCTTGCTGACGGGACGCTACCCCCGCGCGCAGTGTTTTGTGGTCGAAGCCCACAAGGGACATGAAAAGCTTGCTGCCGCGTCAATACGCAAGCCATGGTGGAACCCGTCTCGTCTGAGGGCACCTGAAACGCGGTTCGAGATGCCACCAGACGCCGCCGTCCAGATGCTGTGGTCCAACATGGCCCTTCACACCGCACCCGACCCGCAGGGGCTCATCGCCACTTGGCACAAAGCGCTGGCGGTAGATGGTTTTCTGATGTTTTCCTGCCTGGGCCCGGACACGCTGCTTGAGCTCCGGGCGCTGTACAGCCAGCTCGGCTGGCCACCGCCATCGCATGAATTCACCGATATGCACGACTGGGGTGACATGCTGGTCGGTGCGGGGTTTGCCGAGCCGGTGCTGGACATGGAGCGCATCACCCTGAGTTTTGAGTCGCCCCAGAGGCTGCTGCAGGAGCTGCGCCAGCTCGGGCGAAATCTTCACCCAGCGCGTTTTGCCTCTCTGCGGGGGCGGCAATGGCACGCCCTGTTGCAGGATGAGGTCCGCCAGCATCTGTCGGCGCCCGGCGAAGAGGGGCGGCTTACATTGACCTTCGAGGTCATTTATGGGCACGCGCTCAAACCTGTACCCCGCCTCAAAGTCCAGCCCGAGGCCACCTTGTCGCTTGACGCGATGAGGCAGGCACTGCAGCAAGGCAAAAATGCACGGTAGGGCCTGTCCGCAAAGGCTATCTCAACCTGGTTCTGGTCTGTCGCTTCACGTCGCCGTCGCCGGGAGGGTGGTCCGACTTGTCCCAAGTGTGTGGGCTACAATGAAGCGGTACGAATTATGGGTATTTCCCCCGGATTCCCGCCGCGTCTCATCATTTTGGAGTGCCTTCCAAATGAATTTGACGGGGCGTTGCTCAGGCAAAACGCGTGACAAATTTGGTATTTCGCTTCGCTACCGTGCAAGGCCAGAACATTCAGTGGTTTTTGCGGCGCAACTGTTCAGTGACGCCGACCCAACTGGGGTGGATGTACTTTTCGCTTTGCGTGGTGTCGCTCGGCATTGGCACTGCTTTCTGGTTTCAGGGCGCAACGTTTGTGTTGCCGTTTGCCTGGCTGGAGTTGATCGCTGTAGGTGCTGCGTTTCTGGTCTATGCCCGGCATGCCGGGGATGGCGAGCGGATTTATCTGACGGGGCCTCAATTGGTGGTTGAGTTCGAAAACGGCGGCAAGCTGGAGCGGGCCGAGTTTCGGCGGGAATGGGTGAGGGTTGAGCCGCGTTCGGATGACGGGTCGCTGATTGAGCTGTCGGGTCAGGGCCGGTCCATCAATGTGGGGCGGTTTGTCAGGCCGGAATTGCGGCCCGTACTGGCCCGGGAAATCAGAATGGCGCTGCGGGGTGTTTGACGGTGGGCTGCCGCGGCGCAGGATTTTTAGTTTTGAGGCAATGAAGAAGTGAACACGATGAAGAGCATTTTCAATACATTGGCCAGTCTGTTGACCTTTGGCTGTGCCTGGGCTGGTACGGTTGCTTTCACGGCTGCCCATGCCGTCGTCAATGACCTCCCGGGCGGGCCGTCAGTGCGCCAGCTCAATCTGCACCCCGCCGTAACCAAGATTGCAGAAGAGCAAGCCTGGCTGCACTGGTTCATGATGATTCTGTGCACGGTGATTTTCCTGGCCGTGTTTGCCGTGATGTTTTATTCCATCTGGAAGCACCGCAAGGACAAGGGTTACAAGGCCGCCAATTTTCATGAGTCCGTTACGGTGGAGGTGATTTGGACCATCGTGCCCTTCGTCATCGTAATCTTGATGGCGCTGCCCGCCACCAAGGTGATCGTGGCCATGAAAGACACCACCAACGCCGACCTCACCATCAAAGCCACGGGTATGCAGTGGAAATGGGGGTATGACTACATCAAGGGCGAAGGCGAGGGCATCGGTTTCGTCTCGCAGCTTGACAGCACGCACCGTCAAATGTCCAACAACGGCGGTCCCAAGCCCGGCGAGGTGGTTGATGACTACCTGCTCAAGGTCGATAACCCGCTGGTTGTGCCGGTCAACAAAAAAGTGCGCATTATCACCACGGCCACTGATGTGATTCACGCTTTTGCGGTGCCCTCGTTTGGCATCAAGCAAGATGCCATCCCTGGTTTTGTGCGTGACACTTGGTTCCGCGCTGAAAAGACGGGTAGTTATTACGGCCAGTGCCAGGAACTGTGCGGTAAAGAGCATGCCTATATGCCCATTCACGTGAAGGTGGTCTCGGCTGAAGACTATGCAAAGTGGGTTGATGGCGAAAGGAAAAAACTGGCAGCCAAAGCCGACGACCCAACCAAGGTCTGGACCGCCCAGGACATCACCCAGCGTGGTGAAAAGGTTTATGCAGCAAATTGTGCTGCCTGCCACCAGGCCAACGGCAAGGGCGCAGGCCCGATCAAGGCGCTGGATGGTGCGGCTGTCATTCTCGACGCCGACAAGGGCAAGCAGATCGCCATTCTCCTGAACGGCCAGAACAACGGCGCAATGCCGGCCTGGAAGCAACTCAGCGACACCGATATTGCGGCTGTGATCACGTTCACCAAGAACAGCTGGTCCAACAAGACGGGTCAACTGGTGCAACCTGCGGACATTACCGCAGCCCGCAAGTAATTGCGGCCGAAGCGCCAGAGATATCGTCCCATCCGTTTAAGCGAATTTAGAGCATTGAGAAGGAAACCAGCATGAGCGCCGTTTTAGACCACCATGGGCACGCACATGACGACCACGACCACCATGGAGCCCCCGCGGTCTGGCGTCGGTGGGTGTTTGCGACCAACCATAAAGACATTGGTACCTTGTACCTGCTGTTCGCTTTCACCATGCTGATGCTGGGTGGCGTTCTGGCACTGTTGATTCGCGCTGAGTTGTTTCAGCCGGGCCTGCAACTGGTCAACCCGGAGCTGTTCAACCAGCTGACGACCATGCACGGCGTCATTATGGTCTTCGGCGCGATCATGCCCGCCTTCGTGGGCTTCGCCAACTGGATGATTCCGTTGCAGATCGGTGCGGCCGATATGGCCTTTGCGCGGATGAACAACTTCAGTTTCTGGCTGCTAATCCCTGCGGGTATTCTGGTGGCGGGCTCGTTCTTCATGCCGGGTGGTGCCCCCGCTGCGGGCTGGACGTTCTACGCGCCCTTGACCCTGCAAATGGGCCCCTCCATGGACGCCGGTATTTTTGCGCTTCACATCATGGGCGCGAGCTCCATCATGGGTTCCATCAACATCATCGTGACCATTCTCAACATGCGTGCCCCGGGCATGACCTTGATGAAGATGCCGATGTTCTGCTGGACCTGGCTGATCACGGCTTACCTACTGATTGCGGTGATGCCCGTGCTGGCCGGTGCCATCACCATGACGCTGACTGATCGCCACTTTGGCACCAGCTTCTTCAATCCCGCAGGTGGCGGTGACCCGGTCATGTTCCAGCACATTTTCTGGTTCTTCGGTCACCCTGAGGTCTACATCATGATTTTGCCGGCCTTCGGCATCGTCAGCCATATCGTTCCTGCGTTTGCGCGCAAGAAGCTGTTTGGTTACGCCTCCATGGTGTACGCCACATCCAGCATTGCCATTCTGTCGTTCATCGTTTGGGCGCACCACATGTTCTCAACCGGCATGCCGGTGACGGGCCAGTTGTTCTTCATGTATGCGACGATGCTGATCGCCGTGCCAACTGCCGTGAAAATCTTCAACTGGATCGCCACCATGTGGCAGGGCTCGATGACGTTCGAGACCCCGATGCTGTTTGCGGTCGGGTTCATCTTTGTGTTCACCATGGGTGGTTTCACCGGCCTGATTCTGGCAATGGCACCGATTGATATCCAGTTGCAGGACACCTACTACGTGGTGGCCCACTTCCATTACGTGCTGGTGGCGGGCTCGCTTTACGCCATGTTTGCAGGCTACTACTACTGGGCTCCCAAGTGGACGGGTGTGATGTATTCAGAAACACGCGGCAAAATCCACTTCTGGTGGTCCTTGATTGCGTTCAACGTCACCTTCTTCCCCATGCACTTCCTGGGCTTGGCGGGCATGCCACGGCGCTATGCAGACTATCCCATGCAGTTTGCCGATTTCAATATGGTGGCCTCCGTGGGTGCCTTCTTCTTTGGCTTTGCGCAGGTTTACTTCTTCCTCTTCATTGTGCTGCCCGGCATGATGGGCAAGGGCGAGAAGGCACCCCAGAAGCCGTGGGAAGCTGCTGAAGGCCTGGAGTGGGAAGTTCCGTCGCCTGCGCCGTTCCATACCTTTGAGACACCGCCCAAGCTGGATGCAACGGCAACCCGCGTGATTGGCTGAAACTCTGTACTTGCAGTCAGCAGCCATGAATTCCGGTCAAAAGAAAGCCAACCTCAAAACAGCCCTGATCCTGGGCTCGGTTGCGCTGATTTTCTTTGTGGGTTTCGTGGCCAAGATGTTTTTGCTCGGACGCTGACCCATGAACCTGCGCCTTGAAAACGTGAGGATGCTTGGGAAGCTGGCCGTCGTGACCGCTGGCATGTTCGGGTTTGGCTACGCGATGGTGCCTTTGTACAAGGCCATCTGCGAACTGTCCGGAATCAATATCCTTGCCATTGGCGAACGGGATGTGCCCGGTAACAGCACTGCTCTGGCTGGCAATACGCAGATCGACCTGAGCCGCACCATCACCGTGGAATTTGATGCAAATTCGCGCGGGCCGTGGTCGTTCAAGCCGCAGCAAAGCTCGGTGCAAGTGCATCCGGGTGAGTTGACCACCGTTGTTTACGAGTTCCAGAATACCCAAAACCGGCGTATGTCAGCACAGGCAATACCCAGTTACGCGCCGCATCAGGCTTCGGCCCATTTCAACAAGATTGAGTGTTTCTGCTTCAACCAGTACACATTGGAACCGGGTGAAAAGAAGCAGTGGCCGGTGGTTTTTGTGGTGGATGGCAAGTTGTCAAAAGACGTGAAGACCATCACCTTGTCCTACACGTTCTTTGAAGTGGGAAGCAAGACGCCGCCCGCGCCCACGGCGGATGTTGCGAAGCCTCTCGATGCAGGCGCCCGAGTATGAGCACGCCTGTTGGCTCTTCGGCAGCCGCCCCTTCGTTCTTGCGCAGTGTTAAAACGGTGGCGTGGTCATTCTTGGGTATCCGCAAGAACTCGGAATTCAAAGAGGATCTGGCCCACGTCAACCCGCTGCACATCATTGCGGTGGCGATTGCGGGCGTGCTGATGTTTGTGGTGAGTCTGGTTATCTTTGTGAACTGGGTGGTTGCAAAATAGCTGCCAATCTGGTTTTGACCCGACTACCCTGAGTATTTTGAAAATGAATTTAGAGTCCCGGAAGGAATAGATCTGAAATGAGCTCAACGACACACGCTGGCGGCACGCCACATTACTTCGTCCCCAGCCCGTCGCGCCACCCGGCGTTGGCGTCACTCGGCCTGTTTTTCACATTCTTTGGCGCAGCCCAATGGATGAATGGTGCCGACTGGGGCAAGTGGTCGATGATTTTCGGCCTGATCTGGTTCCTGGGCGTGCTGTTTCAGTGGTTCAGCGAAGCGGTGGGTGAAAGTGAAAACCATCAGTATGGCCACAAGATTGATATCTCGTTCCGCTGGAGCATGAGTTGGTTCATCTTCTCGGAAGTGATGTTTTTCGGCGCTTTCTTCACCGCATTGTGGTGGGCCCGTGGTCACTCGCTGCCTGCACTCGGCAGCCTCGAAAATGCGCTGCTGTGGCCTGATTTCAAGGCCGTATGGCCCACGCTGGCAGCCGGCGCGACCGCATCACCCGCAGGCATTGTGGAGCCCTTCACCACCATGAC
>JANOAP010000243.1:0-7118 GCA_031411175.1 Rhodoferax sp.
CCCAGCCAGACACTGGCGGCCATGCGCCCGCTACCACCGAGATTGCGCTGGTCGCGCCGGTGCGAGAAAAACCGTGACGGGTTGCTGACGGTGCACCACTTGCGGCTGCCATCGTTGCCATAAATCTGGCTGATGCCCAAGGCGCGCAGTCGCTGACGGGCCAGGCCCTGCAAGTCAGCCAGCCACTTGTCGTCGTTGTGCAGGGTGAACATCGCCAGCGCTGACCGGTCATGGGCCACAAAGGCATCGCGCACTTCATCGCCCACTTCGAACTGCTGGGCACCAATGCACGGACCCAGCCATACCAGCGTTTGGCGTGCTATTGTATTTGTAGCTGCAGAAGCAGGATCAGCTTTGGCTATTGCCTCGATTTGCTGAAAAGTTGCTTCCAGCACGCCTGCTTCGCCAGCCCCCGCCAGTCCACGCCAGCCCGCGTGTGCCGCTGCCACAAAGTCGCCATGCCAATTGGTGAACAACACGGGCAAACAATCGGCCACCATGATGGTTGTGGCCACACCTCGCTGGCGGGTGATACAGGCATCGGCTTCGGTGCCATGGGGGGTGTCGGCAAACAGCTCGGCGACCTGCACGCCGTGAACCTGCGACAGAAACACGGGATGTGCACCCAGCGCCTCATGAAACAGCACGCGGTTGCGGCCCACATCCACAGCATGGTCGCCCACATGGCCGCCCAGGTTCATCGAATCAAACGGTGCCTGAGACACACCGCCGTGGCGTGTTGTGCAGACGGCGCGCACATGCGACGCTGCAGGCCACTGCGGGATGATCCAGTCGGCGTTCATGGCCAGGCAAGCGTAGGCAATCAGGCCTCGGCATCCGGGCAATTGGACGGCTGCGCCTTGCTGAAAGCGTCCAGCGCCATGCAGGCGTCAAACGCGGCCATGGTGCGGGGCAGACCGTCAAAATTGCAATCAAACCGCTTGCCATTGAAGATCTGCGGCACGAGGCAGCAGTCCGCCATGGTGGGCGTGTTTCCAAAGCAGTAGACCGACGGTGCCAGCCCATTCTGCTGGCGCTGCAATTCGACCGCCTGCAGTTGCCGCTCGAAGCTCTCCAGCCCCCCGCGGACCCAATGGCGATACCAGGTGTTCTTGGCGTCTTCCGCCACCTTGAGCTCTTTTACCAGGTACTTCAACACACGCAGGTTGTTCAGGGGGTGAATCTCGCAGGCAATGGATTGCGACAGCGCGCGAATCTGGGCGCGGGCTATGGCATCCCCAGGCAGCAGCGGGCTGGCCGGGTATTTGTCGTCCAGATATTCCATGATCGCCAGGGACTGCGACAGGCGCTGCCCATCAATTTCCAGCATGGGCACCAGCGTGTCTGCCGAGATGGCGGCATAGCCTTCCTTTTTATGGTCGCCACGGGCAATGTGCACGGGCACGTACTCGTAACTCAAGCCCTTGAGTTCAAGCGCAATGCGCACTCGAAACGAGGCACTGGAGCGGAAATAGTTGTAGAGCTTCATGAATGAGTCCGGTGGGTCATTGGTAGGTCATTAGTGGGACGTTATGGGTGAAAGGATAAACCGGAATGAGACTCCATCAGCAGCCGCGCCTTGTGCAGGGTCTCGACCGTCTGCACGCAGGCCCGGGCGGCTTCGGTGCCCTTCACCACAAAGTGCTCGGCAAAGAAGCGCTGGTGGTCCTGTGAGTCGTGAAAATTCAGGGGTGTGAGCACCACCGACAGAACGGGCACGTCCGTGTCGAGCTGCACCGTCATCAGGCCACCCACCACTGCATCTGCCACAAACTCGTGGCGGTAAATACCGCCGTTAACCACAAAGCCGCAGGCCACAATGGCCGAATATCCGCCCGAGCGCGCCAGCTTCTTGGCCAGCAGGGGCAGCTCGAACGCGCCGGGAACTTCCAGCACGTCGATGGCCTGCCGTGGAATACCCAGCCGCACCATCTCGGAAAGAAAAGCATCCCGCCCCTGGTGGACGATATCGTCGTGCCAGCAGGAATGAATGAAGGCAAAGCGCTGCGTGTCTGGCGTGACCGCATGGCGCGGCGTGCGGGTGGCTGAGGAGGGTTGGTGAACCGCTGTCTGACTCATGGTGTTCCTTTTGAGGGATGTTGCCAAAAAATCAGGGCGCGCAAGCCTGCGGCATGACCTAGTGCACGAACAGGTCGCTGCACGGTGTCGCCGTCAGAATCGCGATCTCTTTCATCCGGACTTTCAAGGGTCAAAGACCCCAACCGTCGGCTCCGGAATAGGCGTGTTTAACGCCGCACCGAATCTGCTGACCCCGGCCTTGCAGGGCAAGACCGGGCGCTCGCGGGCTGATGCACCAACTGGCGCAATCACCGCCGGTGGGGAATTTCACCCCGCCCTGAGAACGCTGGCCCCAACAAGCAGGGCCGCCTTCATTTTACGCCGCACGGGCTCAGTCCACCACCGCTTGATAGACCAGCTGACGCAGCAAGTTGCGGTGGTATGTGCGCATCGCGCCCGGCGACTGCATCATCATGACAGCCACGATCTGCTCTTTGGGATCAACCCAGAAAATCGTGCCTGCATAGCCACCCCAGTAGTAGTCGCCCTCGCTGCCAGGTGCAAATGCCAGACCATCGCTGGGACGCACCGCAAAACCAAGCCCAAATGTGTACAGCGAGGGGTACAGCACGCTGCCGCCCGGTGTGGCGGCAATCGGAATGCGCGGCCCCAGATGGTCTGAAGTCATCCAGCGCACCGTGGTGCGGGACAGAACGCGATGGCCATCCAGCGTGCCACCGTTAAGCATCATTTGCGAAAAGCGCATGTAGTCAAGTGCGGTAGATACCGCACCGGCACCACCAGAGTCGTTACCCGGAAGCCTGTACACATCGATCAGCTTGAAAGGTGTGCCGGTCGCCGGGTCTTTGTCGAAGGAAGCGGTCAAGCGGTTTGCCTTGTCCTGAGGCACATAAAAGGCGGTGTCGTTCATGCCCAGTGGCCGGAAAATTCGCTCGGCCATGAAGTCGCCCAGCCGTTTGCCCGATGCGACCTCAATCACGCGCCCCAGCACATCGGTGGACAGGCTGTATTCCCAGGCCACCCCCGGCTGACGCAGCAAGGGAATTTTCGAGAGGCGGCTGACCTGCTCCTCGGCCGTCATGTCGCGGGCGTCGAAATCAATGTTCCCCGGCTTGTAGAGTCCAGCCCTGGTCAAACCATCCTTCAGTACCGCATTGGGCGATATCTCGCCATAACCCAAGCCGGAGGTATGCCGCAAAAGATCCTGCACGGTCATGGGCCGGGCGGGCTCAGTGCCTGTGGCGGTGAGCACGGTTAACTCCTTGAACGCAGGTAAGTACTTGGCCACCGGGTCCGAGAGTTGCAGTTTGCCGTCTTCCACGAGGATCATGGCTGCCACCGATGCCATGGGCTTGGTCATTGAATAGATGCGGAAGATCGAATTCAACGTCATGGCATCAGGTTTGCTGGCATCACGCACTCCAAAGGCGTTGGCGTAAACCAGCTTGCCCTTGCGCGCAACCATGATGGTGACGCCAGGCAGCGCCTTGTCAGCAATCTCCTTACTGAAGGCAGCAGTCAATTTGTCCAGCCGCGCAGCCGACATGCCAACGTCTGACGGGTTCGAAATCTGAACGCCCGATGCTGACGGCTGAAGCTGGGCCATTGCAGTGTGCGTAAAGCCCCAAGTCATGGCAACGGCCAGGGCCAAAACTGCAACGGGTCGCCGCAACTCGCGGGTTGTGAGGGTTGGAAGTGCAAAGGTCATATTTGTCTCTCTTTTGGTAATTGAAAACCGGTAAAACTCAAAAGCATCATCACAATGCAATTCCCGTGCGCTCCAGCATGTCGCCGACCAGCTCCAGTCGCAACAGCGGGTTGTCCAGCAGCATCATGCGCTGCTTAAGTTCCGGCGGCAAGGGTAGCAGTTCGCACCAGCGATTGGCCACCCAGGCGCAATCATCAAGTTGGTAGGGAGGCATCAGCGGCATCAAACCGGCTGGAGCGGCGCGCGCCTGAAGTGTCTGGATCAGCTTGCCCAGCGCGATAGCCACCTGCTTTAAATCGTCAGGTACGGCGACAGTCTGGTCATCGGCCAGCCGGGTGACATCTGCAATCCACAAGCCATGCTTGAGCCTTTCGCGCCGGTGGACCTGGAAGCGCTGCGTGCCCGTACAACGGATCATCAGCAGACCCGGCTGCGGCATCGACAATTCATCAATGGTGGCCAGCGTGCCCACATCATTGAAGGCCTCCGCCGCGAACCCGGCTGGCCCGGGGTGGCTAACTTCCGCACCTTCAGTCAGCGCAACGACACCAAACGGAGCCCCGGCCTTGTGGCACTTGCGGATCATGTCCAGGTAACGCACCTCAAAAATCCGCAGGGGCAAGTGACCGCCCGGGAAAAGCACCGTGCCCAGCGGGAACAGCGGCAAGGAAAGCAGGCGCAATGGTTCAGTCATTCATTGCATTATGGCAAGCAACAAGCCCTCGCATCAGTCGCCGCACACCCGCGTGCCATCCGACCTGAGCTGGGATCTTGTACGGGCCGGTGCCGCAGGGAAAGGCGTGACGGGTCCGGCCACAAACTGCACGTACCCGGAAACACTGTTGAGCTCTTGCGTGCCAACCGTATTGGGCGTTTTGAGATAACAAAAGTCTTCAAAATTCACCGGGACTGGCCAGCCCTTGACACCAAAGCGCGTGATTTCCGGCGAAATGTATTCACTGATGGGGGCCTCATACTGGCCAAAGGCATAACCACTGCGGTTACTGGCCCCGGCGGGGAGCAAGCCTCCCGTCATGCTGCTGGAAGCGGCACCTGGTGCCAGTTGCGGGTTGAACGGGCCTGCGGTGGCATCCGAGAGCTTGACCCGCACACTGCGTCGCACGACGCGCGCGTCTTCCTTGGCGGCCCAGTCCATTTTGAAGCGCCCCAATTGCGCCAAATTGGTGGGCACGATTTTCGTGGCCAGCCGGGTTGGAGCGAACGTCAGGTTCAACGGGTTAGCGTTGGCAGCGTCGTCAAAAATTTCAACACTGATCGCTCTGCTGGGGTCACTGGTAAAGCCCACCAGTTTAAAAATGGAGGTTCTTCCTGCGGAATCGTTGCGGTCACGTTCAAGGGCCAACGGGCACCCATCGTGCCCTGAATGGACACCTCAATGAAAACATAGGCCGGATCCACACCAGGCGACGTGTAGATACCCAACTCGGCTTCCAGACCATGAAGTGAGTAAAAGTAGCCCAGGTCATCTTTGTCCAGCATGCCGACGTAGTTGATGTAGTCGCCCACGCGCAAGGGAACCGGCAAATGCGGCTGACATCCAGACAGCACCGGTTCTGTGACGCCGCTGGGGCTGGCACCGCAGGTAAAGCGCCTGTAGTTGGCGGCGCTCGCAATGCTTGAGCGGTTGCTGCCGGGGCACAAGCCTGGCCGTGCAGTGTCTGGCAGGCACACCGGGAAACCCGTACGCGCATGCACTGGTGAATTGCCTGGATCCAGCGCAAAGCGTATGTCCAGCAGGTGCGGTTTGGCCGGATCAGGCTTGGGGCCGTAAATGCCTTCCGGGTCATTGAGGCGCATCCGCGATACCGGTGAAGTACCCAGATCGGCCCCCACCGTAAAAAAGCCGCTTAAAGGATCGATTGACCGTATAAAGCCGCCGCCAATGTGCAGGGCACCCTGCGAGATGCGGGCAATGCCAGCCACATATTGCTGGGTTCCGTCTAAAGCAATGATGTTACCGGCGAGCTCGATTTCCGCAGCGGGCAATGGGCATCTGGTGGGTGATCCCGGGGGCAGCCACGGACACGCCAGGTCAGCGTCCACCACCTCCATCAGCGCAAGCCCGCTGCGCCCGGCAGCGGACTTGAAGTCCCGCCCCCTGAACAACTGCTGGGCTGTGAGATAGCCACCCGGCATGGTGATCACCAGGTTGCTGGGCAAAATCACGTCAATGCCACGCACAGTCACCGTGGCGCGAGACCGAATATCACCGGGCGAAGTCAGCGTGAATTTTTCAATGTGCCCAATGATGGCAAAGCTGGCCGGTGGATTGACAGCTTGCGCGTTCACCAGCCCCGCCATCAAAGCCAGGCCGAGCACAACCCAGTGGCCGGTGTAGAAACTGAAAATACGGGTTTTCATACCTATTCTCCCTGTGACTGTTCAGAATGCCCCGTGCCTGCATGATGGTTTGAGGAAGTCCACAGCACCGGCCTCCAGCCATGGGCACTGCTGCGACTCCAAGCCAGTGCAGCCCCCTCCAAGGGCGCGTAGCCTCCCAGTTCGCGCAGGCTCGCCAATGCAATCTCGGGCTGCAGCCTGCGCCCACTGCGCGATAGCGCCTCGACCACCGCCCCGCCGGCGACCAGCCCGAGGCTGGTCCAGACACTCTGGCCTGTCGCACCCGCGTGCGCCGCCACGGCCGCGGGTGTCGGCAAGACCTGCCAATGGATGACCGACTTCAGATTGTTGTCGCTTGGCCCGATGGCCGTCAGGCTCAGCAGCAAGGGGACCTGAGTGCCATCGCCTTCCAGCGCACGAAGCAGCGGCGCACTGCTGGGCTCTGGGGCAATCAGCCCAAGGCACAGGCGTTGTGGCCGCCCGGCCACGACTGCGTCTTGCACCCGCGTGAATCGCCGCACCGCGCCTATCGCTGGATCTGTTTCTCGGGTGAGCTGAACCGTGTCAAGCAACCAGGGCGTGCACTGCAGGCTGGCAGATTTTGCGACCAGGGCTCGCAGTAAAAATACCGCCTGTTCATGCAGGGACGGCAACAAAGGCGCAACCCAACCTCGGGCACTGAGGTTTTCACGCGAGAGACTCAAAGCGGCCAAGCTGGGTACGCGAAAGGTCGCCAAAAGCCGATCTACGCTGTCATCCTGGTTGAGGCTGCCAACCAGCGCAAAAACTGACATGGCCTGCTCCGCCGTGCGCACTGCCATCGCACTAAGTTGTCGGCCGTGGACGCCGCCCCGCAAATTCGCCTGCGCAAATGCCTGTGTGACGCCCTGCAGAATGAGCTCACCCGCCAGCGAACCGGTCGTGCCGGGGACGAAAACTCCCAACACAATCCCGATATCGGTGACGCCACGAACAGCGTCATCGACATGGCCCAGCAGCGGCGCATAGG
>JANOAP010000244.1:0-3536 GCA_031411175.1 Rhodoferax sp.
CCCGTGCAATACCGGGTGCCTCCGGCGCTGGGTGCAGACACGGCCGAGGTTCTTCAGCAAGAGTTGCAGGTGGATGCGCAGGGGTTTGAGGCGCTTCGCACGGCGGGGATAGTCTGAAGCTTGGTGGGCCTTGAAACCGCACCCACCATCACACCTGTTACGACATAATCAATCGTATGATGCGATTGGATTTGTCTGCGCAGTGGTACTGGGAACAAGACGACTCACTGCGGTTTGTCAAGGTGGAGGCTTATGACCGCCGCCAGTGCCCGATTGGCGACACGCTGGTCGGCAAACAATGGCGCCAGATACCTGCGGCCAATCAGGGTGAGGCAGACTGGCGTCACCATTTCGAACTGCTGAGCGGGCACGAGCCGTTTTTCAACTTTGAAATTGAAGTGACCGAGGCACCGGGCCAGTCCATCTGGCTCAGCCTGAGCGGCGTTCCGGTCCACGATGCCTCTGGCAACTTCAACGGCTATCGCGGCGTGGGCAAGGAAATCACCAGCCAGAAGGAAAACCAGGCCACGATTGCCAGCCTGGCCTTGATCGACCAGCTCACAGGCCTGAGCAATCGCAGACACCTGCTGGACCGCCTGAACTTTGCACGCCTCGGGGGCGCGCGCCACCAGGGATTTGGCGCGCTGATCTTTGTCGATATCGATAATTTCAAGAGCTTCAACGAAGCCGTGGGCCATGCAGTGGCCGACATCCTGCTGGTGGAAGTGGCCGCACGTCTGACGGCCTGCATGCGTGACTGTGACACCGTGGCCCGTATGGGTGGCGATGTATTTGTGGTTCTGGCGACCGACATGGGTACCTCGACGGAATACGCCTCGCAGAAAACACAACGAATTGTCAGCAAGATTGTGGCGGCGCTGGGTGCCCCGTTCACGCCGGCCATGGACATTGCACTGACCGTCTCGCCCCAAGCACCGCGGTTTACCGCCAGCATGGGCATCTGCCTGTTTCAGGGCACGGAAACGTCGGTGGAAGACCTCATGAAGCGCTCGGAGATGGCGCTGCGCCAGGCCAAGCAGACGGGGCGCCAGGGCATCCGCTACTTTGACCCCCTGGTGGAAGCCCAGGTCAAACAGCGCAGCCGGATGGAGACCGAACTCCACGTGGCCCTGTCCGGCGACCAGTTACGCCTGTACTACCAGCCCATTGTGGACTTGCAGAAAAAGATCATTGGCTATGAAGCGCTGGTGCGCTGGCAGCACCCCAGCCTCGGACTGGTGGCACCCGGCACCTTTATTGCCATCGCCGAACAAAGCGGGCTGATCGTGCCCATGGGGGAGTGGATCATCAAGCAGGCCTGCGACCAGCTTGTGCACTTTCAGTCCAATGCAACCACCCGCCAGCTGACCATTGCGGTAAACCTGAGTGCCCACCAACTGGCCCAGCCCGACATCGCCGACGTCATCAGCCGCATCATCCGTTCCAGCGGTGCCCCGCCCCAGCAACTCAAACTGGAAATCACCGAAAGCATGCTGCTGACGGACATCGACAAGACCATTGAAAAGCTCGATGCACTCAGTGCCCTGGGCATCCGGTTTTCGCTGGACGACTTTGGCACGGGTTACTCCTCGCTGAGCTATTTGAAGAAACTGCCGCTGAGCCAGCTCAAGGTGGATCAGTCCTTCGTCAAAGGCCTGCTCACCGAGCCGGTGGACGCGGCCATCGTGAAAACCATCATCCAGCTGGCCAAAAGTCTCGGCATGTCTGTGATTGCTGAAGGCGTTGAGCTTGAAGGGCAACGCAAGGTGCTGTCAGACATGGGTTGCCGCGAATTTCAGGGCTACCTATTTGGCAAACCCGCTCCTTTTCAGGATCAAGGCCTATGACCCATCCAGCGCTGTCGCCTGAAGCCATTGCCCGCCTGCCCACGCCCAAAGGGGTGGCGCTTGCCTTGCTCAAGGCCTGCCGTAGCGAAAATGTGAACCTGCAGGAGATTGCAGACCTGGTGCGCACAGACCCGGCATTGAGCGGTCGCTTGCTGACCCTCGCGAATACCGCCGCTGCGGGTGGGCACAATATTATTTCGATTGATGAAGCCGTGTCCCGCACGGGGCTGGTGGCGGTCAGCCAGATTGCCCTGGCTTTTTCGCTGATTGACCAGCACTCCAGCGGCTTCTGCGCCAACTTCAATTACGCGGGCTTCTGGAGCCAGTCGCTGCTGATGGCTGCGGCGTCACGTGAATTCGGTGCATCGGCCAGATTAGGGGCACCCGGTGAGTTGTTCACCGTCGGCCTGTTTGCGCAAGTGGGTCAGCTGGCCCTTGCAACGGCTTATCCCATGGAATACTCGGCGCTGCTGGCACAGGATGTGAGCCGCGCCGAGTTGCTGCAGCGTGAAGTCGCCATGGCCGGGCTGGACCACCTGGCGCTGTCCGTGGCGTTAATGGCGCAATGGGGGGTGCCGCCCGACTACGCCCAGCCCTTCGGGTTTCATGAAGAGCCGGGCCTGAGTGGGACAGGATCTGATCCCAAGCTAAAGGCCAGATCCGATTTGGCGCATGCCTCCTGGCAAGTGGCTATGGCACTGGCGAATGAGGGCGTTGATGCCGTGCTGGAAACACCCGCGTGCGTTGAAGCCACAGCGTGGCTGGGACTTGACCCCGAAGCGTTGCAGGTACGCGTCACCGAAATCGAGTCCGTCTGGCGCCTGTGGCTGGCGCTGATTGCACGCAACAGTTGAGTTGCCATGCTACTGTTTTAGGAGCTTGTCAAGCACGCCCTGTTTGGGCTGGAGCCCGATTTGTCACCTAAATCTCGGTCCAACTCGCAGACAGCAGCTCTGCCTGGGCCAGCACAGTCTTGACCGCCTCGTCCTGCAAATCCGGCGGATAGCCGTACTTGTTGAGAATGCGTTTCACCATCACACGAATCCGGGCACGCGCACTTTCGCGCAGAGTCCAGTCAATCGTCACGCTCTTGCGCACCTGAGTGATCAATTCAGCGGCGATCACTTTCAGTTTGTCATCGCCCATGGCGATGACGGCAGATTCGTTGGCAGCCAGCGCGTCGTAAAAGGCCACCTCATCCTCCGTCAAGCCAAGGGCTTCACCGCGTTTGGCGGCGGCGTCAAGGTCTTTGGCAAGTTTGATCAGCTCTTCAATCACCTGCATCGTTGAGATCGCGCGGTTGTGGTACGCGTTCAGCGTCTGCTTCAGCTTGTCGCTGAACACCTGGCTCTGCACCACGTTGCGCCTTGACCGGACCTTGAGTTCGTCCTTAAGCAACTTCTCCAGCAACTCGGCCGCAACGTTCTTGTGCTTCAGGCCGCGCAC
The DNA here is from genome assembly GCA_031411175.1 of Rhodoferax sp. GTDB lineage: Bacteria > Pseudomonadota > Gammaproteobacteria > Burkholderiales > Burkholderiaceae_C > JANYCG01. The sequence goes on from JANOAP010000244.1 coordinate 3,294, forward strand.
TTCGGCCAAAAACTGGTCACTCAGAATGCTGATGTCGGGTTTGGGCAGGCCAGCGGCGGTGAAGACATCAATCACCTGGCCTTCGGTGGTGATCGCCTGGGAGACAAGCTGACGGATGGCGGCGTCTATCTGCTCGGGCGTCTTGCGGTTGTTGCTGCTCTGCTTGGTCAGCGCAGCTTGCAGGGCCTGGAAGAAACTCACGCCATCGCGAATCTCCGTTGCGGCATCGCTGGCCGCGCACAG
>JANOAP010000245.1:0-4006 GCA_031411175.1 Rhodoferax sp.
GGGCTGCCAATCACGCCCTTGAGCGGGCAAATCTTGAACGCCGGGCACTTTTCGCAACTGCTGACGATGGCGATGGGGCAAAGGGTCATGGTGGGTTCCAGCTTGTTGTTTGTGCGCGTAGTATGCGCTTGACCCCAAAAGGAACGCCATGACTGAAAACTGGTATGACCGCCACTTGTTGCCCTATCTGCTCGATCTGGCTTGCGGCGTCAAGCCAATTCGAAAGCAGCGCCAGAAGGTGATTCCGCTCGCGCAGGGGCGGGTGCTGGAGGTGGGCATGGGAACGGGCCTGAACCTGCCGTTTTACGACCGCTCGCGGGTCAAGACGATTGTCGGCGTTGACCCGGCACTCAGAATGCACAGGCTCGCACTGGAGCGCAGCAAGCTGGCGGGGTTTGATGTGGAACAGGTAGGCCTGTCCGCCGAGAAACTGCCGGTTGAGGACGCCAGTTTTGACACGGTGGTCAGCACCTACACGCTGTGCACGATCCCCGACCCGGTTGCGGCTTTGCGGGAGATGCGCCGCGTGCTGGTGCCGGGCGGCAAGCTGCTGTTTTCCGAGCACGGGCGTGCGCCGGATGCGGGTGTGCTGCGTTGGCAGACGCGGCTGCAACCCTACTGGAGCAAGCTGGCGGGCGGTTGCCAGCTTGACCGCGATATCCCGGCGTTGCTTGAACAGGCCGGGTTTAAGCCCGAGGTGCAATCGCGCTACCTGCCTGGGCCCAGGATTCTGTCATTTCACTACTGGGGAGAGGCCGTGGCGGCGTGATTGCGCAGCCCGGGTGCAGCGGGTTGGTCTCCAGTTATCATTAAGGCTTGACACGGCATGCTGGAAATGCCGGGTTGTCTTTACAAATCAACAGCTTAGCGACGTGAATAACGACGTTAAGCCTGAAAAAATCCAAGCGCCGTGCGTCTCAATTCCATCAAGTTAGCCGGGTTCAAGTCGTTTGTGGAACCCACCACGTTTCATCTGCCGGGGCAGCTCGTCGGCGTGGTCGGGCCCAATGGCTGTGGCAAATCCAACATCATGGATGCGGTGCGCTGGGTGCTGGGTGAGAGCAAGGCGAGTGAACTGCGTGGCGAGTCCATGCAGGACGTGATCTTCAACGGCACCAACACCCGCAAACCTGCCAGCCGCGCCAGTGTGGAGCTGGTGTTTGACAATGCCGACCATCGCGCGGGTGGCCAGTGGGGCCAGTTTGGCGAGATTGCCGTCAAACGTGTGTTGACACGCGACGGCACCAGCAGCTACTACATCAACAACCAGCCGGTGCGCCGCCGCGACGTGCAAGACGTGTTTCTGGGCACCGGCCTGGGGCCACGCGCCTACGCCATCATTGGCCAGGGCACCATCAGCCGCATCATCGAGTCCAAACCCGAAGAGCTGCGCCTGTTTCTGGAAGAGGCCGCCGGCGTTTCCAAATACAAGGAGCGCCGCCGCGAGACCGAAAACCGCCTGAGCGACACCCGCGAAAACCTGACGCGGGTGGAAGACATCCTGCGTGAACTCAACAACAACCTGGAAAAGCTGGAGAAGCAGGCCGAGGTTGCCCAAAAGTACAACACCCTGCAAGCCGAGGTCACCCTCAAGCAGCACCAGCAGTGGTTTTTGAAGCGGGCCGAGTCTGAAGCCGATCAGGCCAAGGTGAAGGCCGATGCCGAGAGCGCCGTGAATGCGCTGGAAAGCCGCGTGGCCGACCTGCGCCACATTGAGGCCGATCTGGAAACCGTGCGCCAGGCCCATTACGCGGCGGGCGACCAGGTTAACCAGGCGCAGGGCCTGCTCTACGAGGCCAGCACCGATGTGGGCCGCCTGGAGGCCGAAATCCGCTTCGTGGTGGAAGGCCGCCAGCGCGTGGAGCAGCGCCTGGTCACGCTAAAGGAACAAACCGCCCAGTGGGCCACGCGCAAAGATGACGCGCAGGTAGAAATCGAAAACCTGTCCGGGTTGACCATGATGGGCGAAGAAAAGTCCGAGCTGTTGGCCGCCCAGGTCGAAGAACAAGCCCAGGCCCTGCCTGATCTGGAGGATGCCCTGCGCCTGGCGCAAAAGGGCGCGAATGAGCAGCGCACACAAGTAGGCCAGGTGCAGCAACAAATTCAGGTGCTGGCGGCTGACCAGCGCAGCATTGAAGAGCAATCACGCCAGTTCAGCACCCGACGCGAAAAGCTCCAGGTCGACCGCAACGCGCTAGCAGCACCCGATGAGGCCCGGCTGGTCAACCTGCAAGCGCAATTAGCCGAAGCGCAGGAAGCTGCCAGCGTGGCCGATGCCCGGCTTCACGAGCTGCAAGACCTGGTGCCGCAACTGGACGAAACCCGCCGCACCCAGCAGCAGACCGCCAACAACGAATCCGCACGCCAGGCCGATCTGTCGGCCCGCATGGAAGCGCTCAAGGCGCTGCAAGAAAAAGTCAAGACTGACGGCAAGCTGCAACCCTGGCTGGCCAAGCACGGGCTGGACGGATTGCAGGGTCTATGGAGCCGTATTCACATTGAGCAAGGCTGGGAAAACGCGCTGGAAGCCGCATTGCGCGAGCGCATGGGTGCGCTGGAGGTCTCGCGGCTGGACATGGTGCGCGGCTTCCTTGGCTCGGGTGGGCTGGACGCGCCTCCAGCCAAGCTGTCGTTTTACAGCGCGCCGCTGGCAGGCACGGCCAGTGCCAGCCCTTCGGCGGCCCACAGCTTCAAGCCGCTGGCGGACTTGCTGAATTTGAACGATGCCGGGCAGCGTGCCGTGTTGGGCGACTGGCTGCAGGGCTGCTTCACGGCCCAAAGCATGGAGGATGCCTTGCAGGGGCGCGACAAGCTCAAACCCGGCGAGACGATTTACGTCAAATCCGGCCATGCCATCACCGCCCACAGCCTGAGCTTTTACGCGCAGGACTCCGAGCAGGCCGGTTTGCTGGCCCGCGCGCAGGAGATTGAAAACCTGGAAAAACAACTGCGCGCCCAGGTGCTGCTCAGCGAAGAATCCCGCTTCAGTCTGGTGCGGGCCGAAGCCGCCTACGCCGACGCCTCGCAGCGACTGATTGCTGCGCGCCGCGAAGCCACCGAGACCCAAAGCCGCGCCCACGAATTGCAGGTGGAGACCCTGCGCCTGACCCAATTGGCCGAGCAGACGCGTGCCCGCAGCGAACAAATTGCCGGTGACCTGGCCGAGGTGGACGGTCAACTGGACGACCTGCAAGAGCGCCGCGTCACTGCCGAAGCCCGCTTTGAAGAGCTGGACATGCAACTGGCCGACACGCAGGAGCGCCATGCCCAACTGGACGAACGCGTGATCAGCGCCGAGCGCAAGTTGGCGGATTGTCGCGAGCAGCAGCGCAGCCTGGAGCGCCAGGCGCAAGAGGCCACCTTCACCATGCGCAGCCTGGACGCACGCCGGGCAGAGTTGTCGCGTGCTATAGAAACCGCAGTGCAACAAGCCGATTCCATTAGGGCTGAAGAGCAAAGAGCCCATGATGAGCTGACCCGTATAACAGATGCGGCTGCCCAGGCGGGTTTGCAGACGGCCCTGGCCCTGAAGTCTGAGCGCGAGCAGGCCCTGGGTGCCAAACGCAGCGAATACGACGACCTGACCGCCAAGTTGCGGGCAAGTGATGAAAGGCGACTCACGCTTGAGCGCGAGCTGGACCCGCTGCGCCAGAAGATCACCGAGTTCCAGCTCAAAGAGCAGGCCGCCCGTCTGGGCTTTGAGCAATACGCGCAGTTGCTGGCCGATGCGCAGGCCGATCTGGAAGCCGTGGCGGCCTCCATCGCCCAGGGCAACGTGCGCCTGGGCGGTATGCAAACTGACATCGACCGCATCAACCGCGACATCGCCGCGCTGGGTGCGGTGAACCTGGCGGCGCTCGAGGAGCTGACCAGCTCGCGCGACCGCAAGACCTTCCTCGATGCGCAGAACGCCGATCTCAACGAGGCGATCCAGACGCTGGAAGGCGCCATCCACAAGATCGACCTGGTTGAAGGTGCTACCCAGCAGGTCGCGCGTTTCCAGGTC
>JANOAP010000246.1:0-2512 GCA_031411175.1 Rhodoferax sp.
GAGTATTGCCGTCGCAAAGCGCAACCGTCCCAACGAGCTTGCGAGAAATCGTTGCTCGCTGACGCGCGTTGCGCCGCAAGCTCATGCCACGACGGGCCCATCTCGCGAAAATTCCATCGAACGCGGCATGCCTTTTTTGCCCATGCCGGGGGCCGAGTCCACCAGCACCTGCATCGTTGCGCCAATGCGTTTTTGCAGCTTGGTGGTTGACACGCTTTCAGCAACCGCCATGAATCGTGCCCGGCGCTCTTCACGCAGCTCGGGTGGCAACATGCCCGCAATATCGTTCGCGGCAGCGCCGTCCACCGGGCTGTAGGCAAAGCAGCCTGCCCGGTCGATCTGCGCTTCCTTCATGAAGTCCAGCAGATGCGAAAACTCCTCTTCCGTCTCGCCCGGAAAACCGGCGATGAAGGTGCTGCGAATCACAATCTCGGGACACACTTCACGCCAGCGCTGGATGCGCTCCAGATTTTTTTCGCCACTGGCTGGGCGCTTCATGCGCTTGAGCACATCGGGGTGGCTGTGCTGCAGCGGCACGTCCAGGTACGGCAACACTTTGCCCGTGGCCATCAAAGGCAGCACGTCGTCCACGCTGGGGTACGGGTACACATAGTGCAAACGCACCCAGGCACCATAGGGCTCGGCAATCTCGCCCAGCGTTTGCACCAGATCCAGCATGCGCGTTTTCACGGGCTTGCCATCCCAGAAGCCCATGCGGTATTTCACGTCCACACCATAGGCAGACGTATCCTGGCTGATCACCAGCAGCTCTCTAACGCCACCTTCAAACAGCGCGCGCGCCTCGTTAAGCACATCGCCAATGGGACGCGACACCAGGTCACCCCGCATCGACGGAATGATGCAAAACGTGCAGCGGTGGTTGCAGCCTTCGCTGATCTTCAGGTAGGCGTAATGGCGTGGCGTGAGCTTGATGCCTGCCACGCCAAAGGTGTTGGGGACAAGGTCGATAAACGGGTCATGCGGCTTGGGCAAATTCAGGTGAACCGCGTCCATCACCTCTTGGGTCGCATGCGGGCCGGTCACGGCCAATACACTGGGATGCATTTGCCGCACCAGGTTGCCACCATCCGTGCCTGACTTGGCGCCCAGGCAGCCGGTGACGATCACGCGGCCATTTTCAGCCAGCGCTTCGCCAATCGTGTCCAGGCTTTCCTTGACGGCATCATCAATGAACCCGCAGGTGTTGACGATGACCAGATCAGCACCCTGAAACGTCTTGGAGGTTTGATACCCCTCGGCGCTCAACTGCGTGAGGATCAACTCGGAATCGGTCAGGGCTTTGGGGCAACCCAGGCTGACGAATCCGACTTTCGGAATTTTCGGCGTTGGGGACGTATTAACAACAGGGGGAGACAGCACTTCACTCATGGCGCTATTGTCCCCGCTTTCAGGAAGTTCAAATGACTAACGTTTCATACCGAATGTGCCCAGCATCTGTTCGGTCTGCTTTTGCATTTGCTCCTGCATTTGCACAAACATGTTTTTGGACTGTTCCAGGTTCTTACCCATCAGGCCTTGCATGACGGGCGACTGAAGGCCCATGAACTGTGCCCACATCTCTGGGGTAAGGCTCTTGGATTGCTCACCCAGCCTGGCTTGCACTTCCATCATGGCCTGAATGCTCTTCTCCAGATAACCGCCCATGAACCCCTGCATGGTGTGGCCATAAAAACGGATGACGTTGCCCAGCACCTCAGGTGTGAACATGGGCGATCCGTTGGATTCCTCTTCGAGAATGATCTGCAGGAGAATGCTACGCGTGAGGTCGTCGCCCGACTTGGCATCGCGCACTACAAAAGACTCACTGTCCATCACAAGTTGCTTAACTTCGGTCAGCGTAATGTAGGCGGAGGTGTCGGTATCGTAGAGCCGTCGGTTGGGGTATTTTTTGATGACGCGCAGTGCATTTTTGGCGTCATTCGTCTTTTTGTTTTGCATGCTGCTAAAGCTCCTCGGATTCAGATCGACCCTGAAATTTCATGCTGAAACATCAGGCGTTGCACTGCCGAGCATTTTAGGGAGTGGGCAGCTTCCGCACATCAAAGGTTTACCCTCAGTGTCCCAAGGGTGACCGTGGAACGGAAGTGACAAATTCGAGAAGAAAATTGGTAGGCGCGATTGGACTCGAACCAACGACCCCCACCATGTCAAGGCTCCGGGGTGGTCTGGAACCCCCAGTATACATGCGGGTTAGCGGCTACTGTGACAGAACACTGTGACACGATATGATAAAGGCCATGATGTACTACATTCTTGACGGGCACACGCCCGTGGAAACTACCGACGTTTTGAAGTGGGCCGAAGCCTTTGAAAACGTGAACCGGCGCGTCGCCGACACAGCCATCGGGGGCACGCGAGTGTCCACTGTATTCCTTGGGATAGACCATGGATTCGGTAGGGGCGAGCCCCTGCTTTTCGAAACTATGGCATTCAAAGGTATTCTGGACGAAGATACGATGCGCTGCTCGACATGGGACGAAGCCGTAGCGCA